>JANQEH010000305.1 GCA_028278455.1 bacterium | reverse complement strand
GGGAGTCTCAGATCCTTTTACCATTCTTTCTTCGAAATCATTGATTTATTTTGAAGCGGAAAGCTTTTTTTTCAGGCTGATCTGACCGGTGGAATTACCCAGACTTTTTGCCAGCCCAGCGGCAGCTCCACAGCAAGAGAGGCATATACCGATACTGCTTTTTAGAAAACTTTTCCGATCCATGAATAATATCTCCAGTTCATTTACTTTTCTTCCTTAACGCTTTGAAAACACCATTGTTTGAGGTAGAGATGAAATGTGTAGTTTTCCCGGTCTCATCTTTTATGAATTTTATATCTATACCGAGAAATTTTATATAGAAATCAATATGACTTTCTGGAATGATCTCTATTTTCTGCCACCATCCGGTCCTTTCCAGCATGAGATGGGTATCCTGCCTGGTAATAGTGTACACAATACTGACATCGTCTTCCCGGCTGTAAACACCGATATAATCATCGAGGATATTTATATCAACTTCACCACGTTTTCGATGCTTATAAAGAGGTGGTTCGGTTTTCTTTAAAGGTATAACAGGATACTTAAAAACACTATTTACTATTGTACTGTTGAATATTATATCATCTACCTGCATAATTATCGGGAAATGAACCTCTGATAGTTTACCAAGCGTGATCCTGAATGGACGTTTCACTTTATCGATCTGTCGGTAATCTTCGAGATATATATCTCCGATCCGGATTAAAAAGCCCGAATTCTTGTCAAATTCCAGAGCTCGATTAACTCCTTCAGCAGTGACTGCAGAGATTGTATATGTTGATGTATTTTCCGGAATTCCTGTATATACTTTAAATGAAGTGAACAGGTCCCTTATATTCTGCGGAAATCCGCAATTCAGGATCATCTGAAGGTCCAGAAACTGCTCTTCACTCATATCTGATACTCCCTCTGTGTCCTGAATCCAGGCCGAACTGCCGTCAGTTCCATAATTCACACCGTCACCCCAGGCAAATAGCTGGCTGAGATGCCACCTATCCGGACTTTCGCACGTAATGGTGAATGGAACTTTCCCTGTTGTGCTCCTGACGATAGTTCCAGTCCTTATCTCATTATAAATTTCTTCAATAGCAGAACCACCGCATTTTTCGATAAATGAATCTATTATTCTGTCAGCGGTTTTAACAGGTATATCATTATTTTGGGCAAAGTTCAGGTTGGGAATACCCAGAAGTATAATAAATGAGATTATCAGGTTTTTTAACATCTTTGCTCCGGGATAATAAAACTTGCCATGCCTTATAAACTCCAATATGCTAATAGTCTGCAGATTCGTCAATAGGAAGATTTTCTCATTTTTCATGAATTAGTGATATTTTCTCAGCTTGATTCGCAGGGATCCGTAATACCTGTAATGCAGATTGACTTGATTTATTTACACGCAAGATGTATCTTGAATTGGATAGAAGAAGAAATGATCCCAAATGGCTCATACAAGGATATTCCTTAACATAATATGCCTGATGATCTGTACATGGGCAGCAGTTTACTGCCTTCAAATGAAGAAAGCTTACAGATATGACTTTCTGTCACCGCTGGTCAATATCATCATCTTTTTTAACCTTATTGTATTCAACGATCTAATGGCATGGTACTGGATGACTAATCTGTACCCGGATCCCGATTTGTACGCCGGTTCTTTCTACGGAAGGTTCATGACGCCTCTCGCTTTCAGCCTGTCTGTAGGTTTTTACTATTTTTTCATAAAGATCCTTTCGTTCTTTCAGCTGAAACGGATCCGGCAAAAACTATTGAAAAATCTATTTTGCATTATCTTGATAGCCGGATTGGCTTTGATAATGTACTCTATATTAACTACAGAAAATTTATGGCATAAAGGTTTTCACCTGACAGTACAGGGATTAAGCCTTTTGTTAGTTGCAACACTGTATTCAGCAATGGTGATAACATTATTCAGTCTGAGGAAAGATGAAAACAGATTTCGCAGAAGGATTACGGGATCGTTTACCGTGCTGTATCTGTCAGTTTTATTATCTATGATAATAATAAGGTTTTTCGAATTCGATCTGAAAAGCTATATTGTTGTGCTACTGATACTCATTTTTAACCTTTTTCCCTTTTACTGGCTAAGAAAATATTTCCTTCCTTTTCATCAGAATGAAATTAAAAGTAACAGTTACGGGAATGTATTAGATTCTGCATACAGCCATTACGGTATATCACGGAGGGAACAGGAAATCACGGAATTGATATTTAGAGGCCTGAAAAACAGGGAAATTGAAGAAAAACTTTTTATTTCACAGCATACGGTCAAGAACCATATTTACAATATTTTCAAAAAAGTCGGTGTCAGGAACAGAGCACAGTTGATACGGGCTATATCCGAAAAACCGGATAAATTCTGACACAATATCAACTGAATTATGTTGACAATATCTCCTTAATTGTTTTATATTCTTATTTCATATCCAAATTAACGTTCTTATTGTGGAGTGAATCGATGCAGCCTGCAATAGCCGTCCTTATAGTCCTGCCTATATTAATAATCGGTGCTTCATTTATAATCTATTTCACTACCAGGAATAAGAAAGATTGAATTATGCCGGTATATGATAAACTCAGCCACCCGGCTGCATTGATAGTCTTTCTTATAACTTTATTTCTACCGGTTTTGATCGGTTTTCTGGCAATGAAGAGAACAAAAAACCAGAGTGATTTCCTGTTAGGTGGAAGAACTGTAAACAAATTCATTGTAGCATTATCAGCTGTTTCTTCAGGCAGGTCATCTTGGCTCGTACTCGGAGTCAGCGGAATGGCCTATACGCTTGGTGCAGGGGCAGTCTGGGCGGTAGTCGGTATTTCAATAGTGGAGATGTTCCAATTCCTGTTCATTGGAAAAAAACTTCGTACTCAATCAGGGGAATTCGGTTCTCTGACTCTCCTGGATTATTTTGATTCACGGTTTAACGATAAACATCAGATAATAAGAATCACAGGATCACTTATAATAGTGATCTTTATGACTGCTTATCTCTCGGCCCAATTCAACGCAGGTGCACGTTCTTTAAGCGCAGCTCTTGACATACCTTTTGAAGCGACACTTATGTTTTCCGGATTGATAGTAATGGTTTACATGGTCCTCGGAGGATATATAGCAGTTTCATACAATGATGCGATCAGATCGATGATAATGATCTTCGGACTTGTTATATTTCCCGTTTACGGCCTCTTTAAAGTAGGGGGATTTGGCTCACTATTCGAGATTCTCAACACACTGAATCCTGCATTTATTGATCCGTTTTCACTTGGAGCAGGAGTAATAATTGGTTACGTCGGGATTTCTTTAGGTTCTCCCGGTCAACCTCATATAGTAGTGAGGTATATGTCGATCGACGATCCGGAGAAACTTCGATCCTCAACCGTGATAGGGACATTTTGGAACGTGCTCATGGGTTGGGGAGCTGTCTTCATCGGGCTAATTGGAAGGGCTTTGATAAACTCCGAGACAGGCCTGCCGAACCAGGATCCGGAAATGGTGTATCTTGTCCTTTCAGGACAGTTCTTTAATCCTGTCTTATATGGTGTGCTTATTGGAGGTATATTTGCTGCAATTCTTTCTACAGCAGATTCCCAACTGCTTGTTGTGGCATCGACGATAGTAAGGGATATATATGAGAAGATCATCTACAAAGGGATTGAGGTCGCTGAATCACGTAAATTGATGATGAGCCGGGTAACGGTAATAGTAACAGGGATAGCGGCAATGGGACTGGCATACACAGCAACAGATCTTATTTTCTGGCTTGTACTTTTTGCGTGGGGAGGCCTCGGAGCCGCATTCGGGGCGGCGCTGATTTTTTCGTTATACTGGGAGGGCACAACAAAGTACGGTGTTACTGCCGGGATGATCACCGGCGCATTAGTGACAATCCTTTGGAAACAATACCTGTCTGTATCAACCGGTCTTTATGAATTGATTCCGGGATTTCTCTGCTCAGCAATAGCAATTGTTGTAGTCAGTACTCAGACAGATAGAATGTAAGATTTTACCTTTTTTTTCTGTCGCAAGCTACTATTATCATGGATTATTACTTAACTAAAAACTTACCAGCCGATAAGCATATCATTCTTTACATTCAATGAGTCATCAATCCGGATTTTTAGATCATTATTTTCTGAATAAACAAGAGCAGAATCATGAGGACCTATTATTAAATCGCACATTGGTTTGTGGACAGTCCAACTTGCACTGATTCCAATCTTCCATGCAGAAAGGGAAACGCCAAAGGTCACATTTTTGGGGAAATTTGCATTCAGCAGAAAGACTGCTAAATCAAAATTCAATTCCTGTGTGTCTTCAGCATTGACATACCTTGCATAGTTTGTAGATATTATTGGTTCAGAATAATACCATTTTGATCCACTGCCGATATATACACCTTGCTGATCATAAGGAACAAGGTGAAGATCATGTCCCGATTTGTTTAATATTACAGCCATAACTTCCTCTTTCTTGAATGTTTTTACCAGCCATGTCTTGGCTCAGTCTTTCCTGTATAACCATTATC
Source organism: bacterium (assembly GCA_028278455.1). Classification (GTDB taxonomy): domain Bacteria; phylum SM23-31; class SM23-31; order SM23-31; family SM23-31; genus JANQEH01. Next base: position 20,072 of record JANQEH010000305.1, on the reverse strand, counting down.
TACTTTTACATCAATACCATTGAAAACAGCTAGATCATGTGGACTGATCTGACAATATGATATAGGCAGATCTGAATTCGTCGACACAACGGTTACATAGACCGGTTCATTATTAAATTTACTAATAAGATCAGCCTGAATGTACCTTGAGGCCCCTGAATTAATTACTCCACCGCAATATCCGATATCTGCCCAGTACGGCATTCCCTGTCCGTAAGGTGTAGGCGGAGGATCTTGCTTCTCATGTGTAGGTGCGACGTACATATATACACCTATTGGTCCGGCATTTTTAATTAAGGCCATGCCACCTCCTTCATTAGGTAAGTTATTATTATAGATACCATACTATTTTATTGTGCTATTTTAAATCCCAATTTTCATATCCTGATTTTTTTTCGAAAAGGTTCTGGTATTCAGATTAGAATGAATTTTATAATCTCAATCTTAGTCTAAAAAACTAATAAGAATTACAAAATTAGACTATTTAATAATGTAAGCTAAAAACCAGACTATATTATTCGATTGGTTGTTGGGTTGGCTTTCTTTCGAGATAAGAAGAATGCAATAATATTAGTTATTTATTTGAATTTGTCAATAAAAAAATAGGCGGATTCGAAATTACTTAAACAATATACTAATCGCCCAGAATTGTCTTGTTTATATGCAGTTAATATTTTTTTGTTTTATAATTTTTATTCCAAATATTATTTTTCTGTTGTATATTATATTGAGTGATGTTTATGAATTAATTTCTGACCATATAATTATTAACTGACATCCTATATATTTACCCCCAAAAAAAGAGAAGAATCCACAAGGAGGAGTGAAATGAAAGACATTGGAAGAATTCTGTCTTTGATAATATGTTTGTTAATCTTTTCTGGACTGTCAACTACCGCTTTTGCCCAGTCCGGTGAGAGAAAGGTGTTGACAATTCACGATTACGAGAGATGGCGCACAATCAACTCTGTTTCGATCTCAGACAATGGTGAATGGGTTACTTTTGCATATAATTACCCTGATGCAGACGATACATTATTTGTTAAAAGCACTGTGAACGATAAAATATATGAAATTCCCCGCGGAAGCAGACCCATTTTTTCGGATGACTCAAAATGGGCTGTCTATTTCGTAAATCTGACTGACAAGGAGCAGAAGAAACTGCGAAAGGACAAAAAACCCGTTCCCAGGAAGGCCGAACTGCTTAACACAGAGACCGGAGAAAAGATTTCATGGGACAATGCTGCATCATTCAGCTTCTCTAAAGGCTCGGGTTTTCTATCTGTCAAAAAAACCAAAGCCGATCCCAAGTCCAAGCTCAAAAGCAGTGATCTTATCCTCAGGAACTTATCCAGGGAATATCATGAGCTTATCGGGCACGTTAATGAGTTCAGTTTCAATAAATCCGGAACCTTTTTTGCATATACGATCGACGCTAATGACAAGAATGGTAATGGGCTTTATTTTATTGATCTTTTTGCTAATAACAGGAAGCCTCTGGATAATGGGGATCTTGATTACTCGCGTATGTCATGGAACGAAGAGGGGAATGCTATCGCGGTCTTGAAAGGAAAAGAGAAGAAAGGATTCAGACATAAAGAGAATACTCTTGTTACACTGACAGGTATAGGGACAGAAAATCCGGTTAAAAATGAATACGATCCTAATACCGCATTTGATTTTCCAAAAGACCATGTAATTAGCGAGAAAAGTATGGTCAGATGGACAGACGATCTAAACAAGATCTTTTTCGGTATCAAGAAACAGGAAGTGAAACCTGATGAGAAGAAAACCGATACTGATGAACATGCAGATGTGGATATATGGCATTGGAAAGACGACAGGATTCAATCAGTACAGATGTCTGCCGCCGAAAGAGATAGAAATTTTACTTACATGAGTGTTTATAATCTGGAAACGAAAAGGTTTTTCCAGCTTACGGATGAGAAAATGCGCTCGATCACACTTTCAAGAGACGGGAAGTGGGGTATCGGTAGAGATAATAGTAAATACTGGTCGGACTGGAAAGATTCTGTTGCCGATCTTTATCGAATAAATACTGGTACAGGTGAGAAAAACCTGGTTCTCGAGGCGCAATACAGAACCTATGGTATCTCTCCGGACAGCAAGAATTATCTTTACTGGAAGAATAGTCATTTCTGGAATTACGTGATCGATACGGATACTCACGTAAATCTTGCTGAAAATAGTTCTATAAGTTTTGTGAATGAAGAATACGACTATGCCAATGAGAAAGCTCCATACGGTTTTGCTGGCTGGGTAAATGATAAAGCCAGCGTGATCCTTTATCACAGGTATGATATCTGGCAAATGCCTCTTGACGGGACAGCGCCGGTAAACCTGACAGGGAATTATGGCAGCGAGAACGAGACAAGACTGATGTATATAAGGCTGGATAATGAGGAGAAGTATATTGATCTTTCAAAACCACTCCTGATGTCCGCTTACGGGCAGTGGACAAAGAAAGCTGGATTATTTGAGCTTTCAAAGGGGAAATTGACGCCACTTCTCAATGAGGATAAAAGGTTCGGCAGAGTGGTTAAAGCCCAAAAAGCTGATAAGATGATGTTTACGATCGAAAGCTTCGCCGACTATCCGAATTATTATATAAGTGATATGAAGTGCACTGAACTGAAGGCTATTACAGATGCCAATCCCTGGCAGGTCAGATATAAATGGGGACACAGGATACTTTTTGAATATACAAACAAGAACGGGGTAAGGCTGCAGGGTACACTTGCAATTCCTGATGATTACAAGGAAGGGCAGAAACGCCCTATGATTGTGAATTTTTACGAGAAAAACTCTCAAAATCTCCATCGTCATATTTATCCGCGGTATGCGTCGTCATTCGGTGGTGTTTTGATCGAGCCGGTGAGTAAAGGTTATTTGTATATGCAGCCCGATATACATTTCAACATCGGCTCATCACATTCCGATATGCTCGATTGTGTCGAATCTGCAGTCAGTAAAGTGATCGAGATGGGATATGCCGATCCTGAGAGAATCGGGCTTCATGGTCACAGCTATAGCGGTGAAGGTGCTTCATACATAGCAACCCAGTCAGATATGTTTGCCGCCATTGCTTCCGGCGCCGGAGTATCGAACCTCGTTGCTGATTTCAATCATTTCTGGGGGTGGAACTACCAGCTAAGAGGTAGGAACGGTGCAAACGGCCACAGGTATTATTACTATGGTCAGGGAAGATGGGGGACAAATCCTCATGATGATTTTGAGACCTACTGGAGTGAATCCGCTGTAGCGCATGTAAAAAATGTGAATACACCCCTTCTGCTATTGCACGGCACACATGATCCAACTGTATCATTCATGGAGAATCTCGAATTCTATAATGCATTACGGCTGAAAGAAAAGAGTGTGATCCTTCTTGCTTACCCCGGAGAGGTTCACGGTTTGAGGAAGCTTCCGAACAGGAAAGACCTGACTGTCAGGATGCAGCAGTTCTTTGATCATTATTTAATGGGGAAGCCGGCACCGGACTGGATGATCCATGGAGTGCCTTATATCGAGAAGAAGAAGTAGAAATAGCAAATATCTACCAGGCTGAAGCTTCCGTCTACCGGGGAGGTGTTTCACGGTAGCCGCAGGCTTTAGCCTTCGTTATGTAAAGTATGGTTTTCCTTATTAAATATCTCTCTTTTTTGATGGATATTTTATTTATCTGCTTTTTCAAATGGTATTGCTATCCAATCTTTAACGAGCAGCAACGAATCTCCCTTAACAACCCAGAGGATCTTGTCAATTTTCAGCTCATGGTACCCAGTTTCCAGATTATCAACAGGAATGGCAGATATATATCCTCTCTGGCCGGTTTCATTTAATTTTTTACTATACCATCTCAGCTCCGGTACCATTTTACCGTCAAGTGTTATCCTGTAAAGGTCCTGGAGAGACTTGATTTCTGTGCCGGAGAAATCAAAATACTTTTCAATGAGCGAAGGGTTTTTATTAATCTGCTTCAACGTAAACAAGTCCTCTTTGTAAAAACTTATAAACAATTCAATCCTTCTACCCGTTACATGGAATTCATTTAATACTGCCTTAGGAATCCTGAATTCATTGTCTCTTAGATCCTTGTAATAATCATCAATAAGAGTAACGATACCTTCTTCATATTTTATTTCTGAGCTTTCATAATTCTTGAATTCAAAGTTTGAGATCTCTGGAAGTGAATAGAGTGTTATCAATGTGAAATATAAGAGAAAAACAGCCATTGATTTGATTTTGCCGACATTCGTAAAATAGATTGCCAGTATCGTACTGACAAATGAGCTGTTAAGCATTTGCTGAAACCTGGAATCTTTCCATTTCGTCTCAAGCAGAACTGTAATCAGGACAAGTATTGCTACTATCGTAAAAACACCATAGATAATTATTTGTCTGATAATTATTAGATCCAGATCAAGAAAAAACAATAATATCAATGGAATATAAATAGAAGTTGCGGCAAGAACATACGTTATTACAGAGAAAATAAAAGAGAAAAGCAGGCTGCATATCTTTTCTGTAGCGATTACGAAATTTTTAGGTTTTCTGAATTTTGTATTAATATTGCTTTTTGATAATCTTTTTCTATTGACTCCTTCCGGAAATACATAACTTAATCCTACAAAACCTGTCCAGACTCCTCTCAGAACCAGATGAATTATCAGAATTATCGTTAATCCGTTCAGAAGAACAATTGAGACAGTATATGAGACATGGGCCAGCCTGGCAAAAACCGCATGATCCTGGATCAGCATAGCAAAAAAATTATAGAAATAACTCGACATTAAAAACAGGAACGTCAGAGTAATACCGGATATCAGTATTTCGGGTTCCCAGCTCTTATTTTGTGCATCGATAAGCCATTGAGGTGTTTTGCTTTCTTCCATATATATAGTCTCTGGATATGTTTATAATTCCCCTTAATTCCAACAAAGGTATATTTTTTTTCTTTACACTGCAAGGTATTTTTGATCAGAGTAAATAAAAGCATTGATTATAAGGTTAAAGTATTGCAATTCAATCTCCTGATTGCTATTTTAAATTCACAATATTCCTAAGGTAGAGATTTGGATCCATTATCCAAGACAATATCCCGGTTTAGTTTCATGATCCTCGAAGGAGGGCAGGCGACCGAACTGGAACGCATCGGATGCGATTTGAACCATCACCTCTGGTCTGCAAAGATTCTCCTGGAGGATGCTGAAAAGATCAGGCGTGTACACCGGCTGTATCTGGAAGCTGGAGCCGATATCATAACAACAGCTACTTACCAGGCCTCATATCCCGGGTTTTCAAAGGCTGGATTAAGCAACTCAGAAATTGAAAAGGTGTTTTTACTGGCGCTGGAAACAGCATTTGAAGCTAAGGATGAGTTCTGGAGTACAAACATGTCTGATGACCGCCCAGAACCTTTCGTAGCTGTTTCAATAGGGCCTTACGGCGCTTATCTTGCAGACGGTTCGGAATATAGCGGCGATTATGAAATATCAGATGACGAATTGTACGAATTCCACTTGAAACGCATAAAAACTCTTATGAAAGTCTCGAATGAAAAAACAAAAATAGATCTCCTTGCAATCGAGACTATCCCGTGCCTGAATGAGGCAATCGTTCTTTCTGAAATACTGAAGGAACTTCCAGGGGTATATGCCTGGCTTAGTTTCAGCGCTGAAAGTGAAACGTCGCTGAGCGACGGCTCATCATTAGCGGATGCCGTTAAGGAAATTATGGGGAATGATCAGATCGCAACTGTTGGTGTAAACTGCACTAAACCCGAGTTCATTCCGGAAATCATCAACCTGATAAAAAACCTTACAACAAAAAACGTGATAGTTTATCCCAACTCGGGAGAAGGATATGATTATGTTGACAAGGTATGGGACGGTAATCGATCTGATGTTAAGAATTATTATAAACTTGCTCAGAAATGGCATAATGAAGGGGCAGGAATCATTGGCGGATGCTGCAGAACTACCCCGGAAGATATTAGTCAGATTTCAAAATACAGAAATGACATGCTTGATGTATGAATAAGGCGGAATATTCTTGTTGTTTGAATAGCTTAAAAGATCGGTTGTAATATAAGTAACTAAGCAATACACTTACCTTTTATACATAAACCAGAATTAGTACTCGATCATAATCAGTATGGTCAATGTGCTGAAGATTCAATAAATTTCGGTAATAGTTATAAATAATCAGGAGGTATTATGCTGCAAAGGAAAATTCTGTTTTCCCTTTTCTTAATCATGATGGTTTTATCAGCAAGTATTGTATCTGCACAGGAATGGGAAAGGCCTGAAAAGGCAGTAACGAGTCATTTTATGCGAATTGGCGGTTCAAACGTAGATTATACAGTGACTTGTGATATGATGCCAATTCACAGTTACGAGGGCAGGCATGTTGCAGATATGTTTTATATGGCATATATTAAGGATGATGTATCCGATAAAACTAAGCGTCCACTGCTTTTCTCTTTTAACGGAGGCCCCGGAACAGCATCGATCTGGCTGCATATGGGAGTCCTGGGACCGAGAAAAGTCCACTATGATGAAGATGGATTTGCCCTGAAACCTCCTTTTGAACTGGAAGACAATGAGTATTCGATACTCGATGTTGCAGATGTTGTGTTTATCGATCCTATCGGCACCGGCTACAGCAGGATGATGCCGGGAGAGGAAGAACATATGTTCCACGGTACTATGGAAGATATCGAATCTGTTGGTGAATTCATCCGCATGTTTACATCGAGGAATAACCGCTGGCTGTCGCCGAAATTTCTTATCGGGGAAAGCTACGGAACTACAAGAGCCTCAGGACTGGCAGGTCATCTTGCAGATGCCCACCAGATGCATATAAATGGTGTGATCCTCGTATCGTCGATGTCTCTGAACGTCGATATCGGAAGCGATCTGAATTACGCATTGATATTCCCGCATTACACGGCAACGGCATGGTATCATAACCAGCTCCCGTCGGACCTGCAGAACAGGCCTCTCAGGGATGTTCTGGATGAGGTCGAGGAATTTGTTCTCGGAGAGTACCTCGATGCGTTGGTCAAGGGCGGATATGTGCCTCAGAATGAGTACAACGAGGTTGTCCGTAAACTTGCCAGGTACAGCGGTTTATCGGAGCAGTATATAATAAATACCAATCTCAGGATCGACAGGGGAAGATTCAGGAAAGAACTTATGCGGGATGAGCGTCGGACTGTTGGCCGTCTTGACAGCAGGTATACGGGCATCGACAGGGATGCTGCAGGCGAGAACTATTCCTATGATCAATCTCTTTCTGACTGGGAAGGTACATTTTCCGCCACATTCCACGATTACATCCGGAATGAACTGAATTATAAGACCGATAATAAATATGCTATCTGGGGCAGGGTGCGTCCATGGAACAGGGATCAGAGAGTGAATGTCGGTGAGATGCTGCGCCATGCAATGTGCGAGAACAGGTTTCTCGAGGTTCTGGTCCTTGAAGGGTATTACGATGCGGCGTGTGATTATTTCACAGCAATGTATGCATTCTCCCACATAGACATGACAGGGGAATTGAAAGACAGGATCAAGTTCGAATTCTACGAATCAGGCCATATGATGTATGCCCACAGGGAATCCCTGATAAAGATGAAAGACGACATGGCTGAATTCATAAAGAATGCGTGCAAGAAATAGTGATTCATCAAAGATATTCGTCGATTAAGGAGCAAGTATAAAAACCAGACTCATCGCGCCGTGCGGGTTGAACTGCGGCGTCTGCTATAAATACCTCAGGGAGAAAAACAGCTGCCCGGGATGCCGGTTTCCCGATGAAGACAAACCGCCAACAAAGTGGACCTGCAAGATATTGACCTGTGAGGTCATGCAGGAAAAGCAATATAAATATTGTTACCTGTGTGCTGATTTTCCATGCAAGGTTATCAAGCATCTCGATAAAAGGTACGGCACAAAGTATAATACAAGTGTGGTTGATAATCTGAATTTTATAAAAGAGCAGGGTATCAGGGCATTTATCTGGAAGGAAAAAGAAAAATGGAGCTGCAGTGAATGCGAAGGTGTTGTCAGCATGCATACCGGATCATGTTCAGGATGCGGAAAACAGCAATTTCATTTAATTTAGATATTGCCAGTTTATTCTGTAAGGAATCGAAAATGGAATTCAATATTGAGGACGTAAAAGTATTTTTAGGAAGAACACCAAATGTATTAAGTGAGCTGCTTGAGGATCTTCCTGATACATGGATTGAATCAAACGAGGGTGAGGGAACATGGAGTCCCTATGAAAATCTCGCACACTTAATACATGGAGAATATGAGGACTGGATTCCTCGGCTAATACTGATTCTCGAGCATGGAGAAGAATCACCGTTTACTCCATTTGATCCATGGGGATTCAAGCCTTATTGTGAAAACAAAACACTTGCTGATCTTCTGAATAACTTCAGATCCAAAAGAACTGAAAATCTCGAAGTACTTGGGAATTTGAACCTTGAGGAAGAAGATTTCGAAAAAACGGGAAAACACCCGGCATTCGGGAAGGTCTCGGTTCGTCAATTGCTCTCTACCTGGACAGTACATGATCTGGGACATATATCCCAGATCACGCGTGTTTTGGCCAAGCAATATAAAACCGAGATCGGCCCCTGGTCGGAATACCTGCCGATCGTTACGAAGTAATTAATTAGAAAAAAATGCATTTTCTCAAAATAGTCTTCTAAAAATCCACATTGGAATTCTAAATCCAATATCGAATTTATTCTGATCACCAATATATTCATCTCTTTTGTTGTCACCATAAAACCATTTCATTTCTGCATCGAAGACTAATAGAGTGTATGAAAGCGAAAAATAACGGTACGTTTTATAGTTTTCCTTAGAACATATCCTTCCAAAGGCGGGTCTGATTCTAAGAAAACTCTTAAAACTAAGACCTTTTGCTTTCGGGAAAAGCACCTCTACGCTTCCGCTGTAATCATGGTAATTTTTATCATGATTGTATTTGTACGAAAAGAATGTTTTGTTTGCAGTAAACCACCATAACCAATTACCAAAGTGCATTTTATTGCCCAGATCCGGTTTGATGTTGTTTCCAAATTTGATCAGTGGATTAATATTAAAACCTATATCCATTTTAGAAGGATTTATGACATTAAGTTCATTCAAAGTCAAATATAATGCCCGGTTTTCGTAATAAACGTGACTGTTAAGATATGCATATCCTGAAGCTAATGCAGGTATTCTGATATACCACTTCAACTTCATATGTTTCATATAAGCTTCAAGACGCTCATTCATCCTATACCTCAGATGTCTCCTGTCTTTTGGATCTTCAACATAATTTCTAAAGTTTTCCAGCGGTTCTCTCAATTTAGTTATGTCGTTTCTTTTTAGCTCATCTTTTATTTCAAGTTTTAAATTTTTACTCAAGATCTTCTGAATTGAATACCTGCCGATCTTGTAGTCATGTTTCCTGATATCTTTATCCAGAAATCCCCCGAAATGACCGAATCCTGAACTGCCAAGTTTTAACGTTTTATCAATCGAATTTGTCACAAGGATTATCTCAGGCGGCTCTTTATAATCAATATATGATTCAATCTTTAGAAAGAGTTCTTTCGCTTTTTCAGCCTCAAATTCCTTGCCTTTTTCAGGTTTAAGAAGATTATCTAAATAAATTCCAATAACTTTTCCAATATCATTGTCAATACCGATGTATTTATTGTATATCATTTTAAGTATATCGTCTTTACTTTTATTGTCTTTTGCCTTATCCCCTGTCAGTAAAACCGGGTATTGTTTTGATATAGACTTTATATTTTCAAGAGTTAGAATACTCTGATTTATGGATTTTTCATCTAACGGTTCTTTCACATCAAGAGTGACTAATTCTTTAAAAGATTTGAAACTGCCGAAAACCGGTTTGAAAAGATCATTTGTATTCAGGTCGTATAACCAGTGGTCTTCAGGGAAGAACAAACTTTTATCGGCTTCGACAATATCCCAGAATTTATTAATACTTCCTGTATTATAGTATTCATATGCAGCAGTGAAAAGAATTGAATACCTTTTAACATTGTCTTCTCTTTGTTCTTCAGAGTTCTGAATATAATCCAGATAGTATCTATTATCCTGGGAGTTAGATGTGTTGTATAACATATCGGCTATATGCACTGCATACTTATCAAGGTTTTCAACGGTTTTTTCGCTGAAAGAATTATCTTTATATAGTTTTTCATCTGGTGATATATAGAGAAATAATCTCTTGAACTTCTTTTTTTCCCTTTTATTATCCACAGATCTTGCTAAATTCAAAGCCAGAGATATTGGATTATTATTAAAAAATCCCCCATCTACGTATGAATAGGGAGCCATACCGTAGCTTTTAAGGGTAAGGGGAACATTTATTTCGTTATATTCCTTTTTATACCGGATAATCTCTCTTGGTTTGAAAGCAAAAGGAAAAGATCCGGAAGCTATAGCACTATTAATTATATCCTTCCAGCTTACAGATACATCACTTACAATATCAGTTCCGGTAGGATCGGTTAAATATACGCTACCAGATTTCAAAATTCTAAAGTACCGGGTGTCAGTGTTGAAGAAAATGCGTTTGATCAGTGATTGCTGGAAATCGATTTTATAATCGAGTCCATTCATATTTGAAAGAGTCATAGCTATGATCAGACTATTGGGCGCGAAGTTTACAGGCTTATTTTCGCTTTTCTTCGGTTTGTTCAGAATCAGTCTATTGGCAATACTATCAAGCACCGTAGAGTCAAAAACATAAGGATCTTTGACAAGGTCTTTCCTGCTTTTTGGTAACAGTCTTCTTATATCTATATCATTTACCCATGCTTTATAAAGAGAATTTAATGAATCTGCTTCGATTTTGGAATTGCCTCTATACATTTGGTCAGCCACAAGGCCCAGTGTCATGCTGCCCGCAGAAGCTCCCACCATTATATCAATAAAATATTTATTCTTGTTTCCAGTTTCTTCATTGTGGCTCTGAAGCTGTTTCATAAGCTCAGCGAGGACACCTGCCTCATATGTTCCAAGGGAAACTCCCCCTCCCATCATAATTGCGATATAGGTTGTATCATCATTAGCAGTTTCAGCACTTTCCGCATTGTGCTTGAAGTTCAGGATGGATAATGTAATTGCAAGATAAATAGCCAGTAATCTCATAATGCCTCCTGGAGCCCTTTGTGAAGTAAGCGATAATGGAATAATTTATAATTCTTTCCCTTAATTTGTATTAGATATTACTTTCCGTAATTATCCGGAAAGTATCGGTCATTTCTGCTGTTGTATTTTTTAGGCAAGAAGGCAGAATCTACATAAAACGAAAACTGAATTATGTGAAATACATTATTGAGTGGCTCTCTTCTTTCAAGGGGTAGAATCTAAAAAATTACTTATTAAATGTGTTTATGTCAAGAATTTTCTACTAGAGAATTCGCACCTTGATATTCAAACTTAAACAAACATTCATTCTGATAACTGCCTTAATATTCTAAGAATATAATGCTAATAATTAATTCAATTTCCTTTTCAGGAGTATTGAATTATATATATCAGGTACAAAATTACTATTGAAGAAGCATGTGATTTATCTTGAAATACTATTAAAAAAAAGCTACTTTTGAGATACGAATGAATGAAGGAACGAGTTCTTATTATTCACAACAACTATATTAACTAATGGTATAATTTTGAACATTTTCAAATACAAAGTATTATACTCTTTGATAATACTTCTCAGTATTGTCATAATAAAAATAGTTGTGTTTTTATTGTGTATTATGCCTTTTGTTGTTTCCTGGGGCGCCACCGAAGATGAACTCAGTATACAATTATTGGGAGATGAACAAGCGCCTTACATAAGTTCAACACGCGCAATAACTATTGACGCTCCCCGTGCAGAGGTATGGGCGTGGATTGTCCAGCTTGGCGCCGACAGAAGCGGTTTCTACAGTTACGCATTTATCGAAAAGCTTCTTGGATATGACGGAGAGGGTTCAATAAATATAATCCCGGAATTCCAGAAGATGGATACCGGAAGGGTCGTGCCGTCAACAAAGTCGGGAGACAAAATGAACTGGGTTGTCACTGCTGTCGATACCGGGTATTCCTTTGTTCTGAAAAACTGGGGGACTTTCGCATTAAGAGAGATCAATCCGGAAAGGACAAGACTGATAGTCAGAACCCATGGCTGGGAAACGCAAAGCATTTCACTATCTATAGATTATGCAATAATGATCCCGACACATTATCTGATGGAGCGCAGGATGATGATAGGCATCAGGGACAGGGCAGAAGCAGGCCAGGGAATCCATCTTTCTGCATTACCTGATTATTTATGGTTTTTTGGTATTGTATTGTCCTATACAGGGATGGTCCTGACAGTATTTTTATTTAAAGGTGTCAGGAAAATTCTTGTGCCTGCCTCGATAAGCATTGTATGGATGATCAGTCTTTTCGTGCTTGATCCCTATCCTGTTTTCGCTGTTGCCTTGCTTATATCTGTATCAGCAATACTATGCTTATCTTTTAGAGCAAATACTCAAAAATGATCATTTGTCACCTATCAGCCCAACGATATGCGGCAATATAGACAAGCCTTGTTATGTCTGCCATTATATCTGGATTCACCCTGTATATATTGTCTCCCGACCTGTGATAATGGAGATGCGGTCCATTTGAAGAAAAAGTCGCACATGTAATTCCAGCCCTGTTGAACGGTGCATAATCGGAACCTCCACCGGTGCCTCTAATCTCGCCAAGTCTTGATAATGTTTTAACGTGAATGTCGGCGGCTTTTATACCTTCACCAAATTCTGCAGGGGAAGGTGTGGCGCTTCCTCTTGCCTTATCACCTTCACCCGTCATATCGAAGTTATACATGGCATCGACCTTAGTAAATTGTAAGGGTACATTATCAACGAAATATGTCGAGCCTTTCAATCCCATTTCCTCGGCTCCGAAAAGTACAAAGACAACAGACCTCTTCGGACGTTTTCCTGTTTTCGAGAATGCTTCTGCGGCTTCCATAACGACGGCGCTTCCGCTTGCATTATCATTTGCTCCGGGGAAGAGAATTCCGAGGTGGTTGCCGCAGTGGTCGAAATGCCCTCCGATTACTATACACTCTTTCTTCAATTCGGGATCGGTCCCTTCAATATAGCCAACAACATTATATCCAGTCCCGTCAGGGTAATGATCAGATTCAACTCTGTAACTGATCTTGGATGAAAGCTCAAAAGATATAGGACGTTTATAAGTTTGCAGGTCCCTTCTGAGATCAGCAGCTTTAATTCCTTTTTCTGCGAAAAGAATGTCTGCAGTTTTTTCACTTATCACAGTTGGAGTGAAACCATCGATCCAATCCATGTTGGGATTTGAAATGGGTTTGTCGTAAATGTAGAATATCCCTAATGCGCCTTTTTGCTTTGCAATTTTCATTCTGTGGCGGTGCTCATTATGCTTTCCGAATCCTGGCTCTCTTCTATCGGGGATCCCCCTGAAACAGAGAACATATTTGCCCCTGACATCGACACCCTGATAATCGTCGTAATTCAATTCAGGGGCATGTACACCCCAGCCCCCGAATACCACACCGGCTGTATTGATCCCGCTGTCTGTAGAGAGCAGGGGGAGGTAATCTTCTTCGTGTTTCAACGTCACAGTTTTCCCGTCTTTTAAAAGGAGTTTCATTTCTGCGGTTTTTATTATGCAATAAGGAGCAGGAAACTCCTGTAAGTAGCCATCTTGTTTATTCAAAGGTTTGAGTTTCCATTTTTTGAAGAGTCCAGCCGCCCACATTGCTGCATCTGTATATCCTTTATGGCCGGTATATCTTCCGGCATATTCCGGTTTAACCATCTCTTTGCAGTAATTATAGGTATCTTCAGGATTGATCGTTAAAAGCCCTTTCTGGAGATGGCGTTCGAGTTCCTGCGCATGGATTGATATTGAACAAATCAAGATTATTGTTGTCAGTATAATATACTTCAAAAATCGCATGATAGATCTCCTGTCACAAATTCATTCTTAACAAATTATGATTTAATAAATTAGTGTTTTTACAGTTTATTAGCAAATATAAAATATAGTGTATAGGGGATAAAATTCAATAATTAAGGATAAACATTGAAATATTTCAATTAGTACAGGTAAGGAATTGAGAATAAATTGAACACATTTTGTTTAGAATAAATGTTAATCGAAAAGTGTAAATCCTGAAAAGAAGACAAAATTATATGTTTGCATGTAACCTGACCGCCCCAACCATATACATGCATTAAGTAAAGCGATATTCAATTCTGATCAGATATCTATAAGATAATAAGCCGGGAAGCACTAAACAAGTATTTTGGATTCCTGTCGGTTCAAACCTCTGAAAGAAAATGGCATTCACCGTCTAATACACCTGAAATCCTTCCGGCTTCTGCTGCTTCAGGTGTGTTCATGAACTCAAGAGCACGTTCTTTTGACTCGATTTCAAAAAGGAAGAAAATATTATTCATGTCGTCATTGTCGTGCCAGATATTAAGCAGTTTCAGGCCTGCATCTTCGCCAGCTTTTTTGTTTGAATCAAATATTACCCGCCATTTATCATAATCTTTAACCCGGTTCCTGCAAAGCATATGTTTCATTTAGCCTCCAATAATAAGGTTGTCTTCAATCGGATATTATGGTTATTAACAGAAAATTAATAAAAGAAATTCAATAAAAATAACTATTTTTAATAAGACAAAAATTTTTCGGAAACTAAAACAGGATCTAGTTTGTTGAGGATTAGGGATTAATTCGTAGTCTCAATCTTATTTTTATCAATTATTATTTCTGGGAAGGAGTTAATGTGGTTCATAGAATTTTAGCTTTCATTGCCTTAGCACTTATTATCTGCTGCAATACTGTTTCTGCACAATCCGGAGATTCCTTTTTAGTTAAGGGGAATATTTTTGGTATAATTAAAACCAGCACAAAAACCGATACATTAGCTCTCATATCTGCAAATGTTTATTGGATTAATACCGACAGAGGCACAGTTTCGAATGAAGATGGTTCTTTTCAGATTAATTCAGAGAACATCAGCGACAGGAGGCTTATATTCAGTTATGTTGGTTTTGAGAAAGATACAATTAATATTCCGGGTGAAAACAGCACAAAATTGAATATCTTTCTTAATGAGCACCTTACAGGTGATGAAGTCACAATAACAGCTGAGCAGCCTCCAAAACTCAGGATTTCTTCAGTACCGATAAATACTGAAACCATCACTCAAGCCGGACTTGAACAGTTAGCCTGCTGCGACCTCTCTGAGAGTTTTGAGAATACTGCTTCAGTTGATGTAGAGCAGACTGATGCCGTTAGTGGGTCTAAACGCATAAAAATGCTTGGTTTAGCAGGATTCTATACGCAGATACTTGTGGAAAAGAAACCCATCATGAGGGGATTGATCAGTCCTTTCGCGCTGGAATACATTCCGGGATTCTGGATAGAATCCATCGACATATCAAAAGGTACATCTTCCGTACAGACAGGATACGAATCACTTACCGGGCAGATAAATGTAGAGCTGAAAAAACCTGAACGTGAAGATACAAAAACGTTCAACGCATACCAGAGTACTGTTGGGAAATCGGAAATGGTAATGACTCTAGGTAAGGATATAAATCCGAAATTAACAACAATGTTTCTGGGATACGGCTCACACAATAACAAGAAATGGGATAATAACGGTGACAGTTTTATCGACATGCCTCTCGTATCGACAGTGAATCTTATGAACAGGTGGAAATATACTGGAAATAAGATTAGGTCTCAATTTGGTGTAAAATATATCCATGATGAAAGAAATGCAGGGCAGAGAGGATTTGATTACGATAATCCAAAAGTTTCTGACACCGTTTACGGATCGCACAATCTGGTTGACAGGTATGAGTTCTACGCTAAATCGGGGATGATGCTTGATGAATACGGCAACAGCATAGGTTTGATCTTGTCCGGATTCAAACATAATCAAAAAACTTTTCGAGGAATAAAAACTTACTCTGGTGATGAAGAAAGCTTCTATTCAAACCTGATTGTAAAATATTCTCCTTTTAATTTTCAGGAATTTACAGCCGGTCTAAGCTATCTTTACGACAGGCGTGATGAAAACTATCTCGGGAATTCTTTTCTGTCATCTGAAAAAGTACCTGGTGTATTTCTGGAATATATGAACCAGGTACATGACAATATGACATTCATAGCAGGATTCAGATATGATGATCATAATATGTTCGGGCCTCTATACACACCGAGATTTCATTTGAAATATTACGGGGAAAAAGCTGAAATGAGGCTTTCACTGGGAAAGGGATACCGGAAACCAAATATTTTTATGGATAATCCTTCGGTACTCGGAAGCTCACGAGAGCTTGTAATTTCTGAAAAGCTGGATGCCGAAGAAGCCTGGAATGCCGGGATACAGTTGATAAGACATTTTAATTTCGGGGAAACCAGACCTTTATCTTTTATAGCAGATTTCTATCGTACAGAATTTCAAAACCAGGTTGTGGTTGACCTTGACAGAAATACAAGCAATGTGCTGCTTTATAATCTTGACGGCGAATCTTATTCAAACAGCGCGCAGTTTGAGCTCAACACAAAGCTTACCAGGGGATTGAGCGCAGTTGCTGCATACAGAATAAATGATGTCAAAACAACTTTTAACGGGGTGTTATCTGAAGTTCCTTTGAACAAAAAACATAAAGGACTATTGGTTCTGTCATACACTATGCCGAATGAGCAATGGCTGTTTGACCTAACAACCCAATTCAACGGTAAGTCAAGACTGCCTAATACCAGGATGAATCCTCAAGAATATCAAGCAGATACTTTTTCTCCGAGATATGTAATGATGTTTTTCCAGGCGAAAAGAAGATTCGAAGGTTTTGAGGTTTATGCGGGAATTGAAAATTTAACCGGATTCATGCAGGATAATCCGATTATTGCCTGGAATGATCCGTTCGGCCAGTATTTCGATTCCTCTCTGATCTGGGGCCCGACAATGGGAAGGCGTTTTTATTTCGGCTTGAGAATCAGGTAGGGAAATTCAGTACCCTGTACAATCGGTGTTTTTCTATGTATTCATCAAGCTCACTATGCCATTCTTCAGGTTTAGTAGTCAGGGGAATAGTATCTTCGGAGAATATCAGGTCGATCAAATATTTTGGCCTTTTTCCACCGGTGAACATGGATTTGCAGCATGAAACACAATACACAATTATATCATCTATAGGCATAGATTCTGCCTTCATTTTCATCTGTCTTTCAACCTCGTCGATAGACCGTTTTCCATAAAATGTATCTCCGCAGCAAGTACTACGCCTTTTTGTTCTTGAAGGTTCAATAACACTAATATTCATCCTCTCTAAAACTGTACGTACGGCATTATGGATTCGATCCTGGTCTCTTGTCGGGCAGGCGTCGATAATGGTCATTTCTTTTGAATGGTAATCCGGAAAATGAAAATCATCATCATTCATAAGTAATTCCCATAATGATACTGTTCTGGGTTTGTCATAGTTTTCCCGGTACCTTTTATCGCATCCAGGGCAAATATTTATAACTGTTACGTCTTCCGGCAAATCAGGAGTATGCCTGCAGCATGTTATCAACTGCTCAGATACATCGTAATTCTTATATAGAAAATAATGCAGCTTTGTGATCAAATGAGGTTTATATAGATATAAAGCGCATCCTGGCGCAAGAATGTAATTCTTCATTTATTTGATTCCCGTCTATTATTTCAATATTGTTGATGTGGTTAATTTAATATCGCTAAGAAACAACATCAACCCGGTTCTTGCTTAAATAGTTTTCATTATATAAAATATTCAATTTAACTTGTCAATAATCTTAATAAATAATATATTGAAAAAGTCCATTGTTAAATATGATAAAAGGATCTGTACCACTGAACGGTAGTGAGTTAGACAGTATAATAGTGATAGTATGATGGAATGGGATCTTTATGAATGATAATAAAAGTATTCTGATTATTGGCGGTGGTGTAATAGGCGCAAGTATAGCCTATTACCTAACAATGAATAACTGCAATGTAATTCTTGTCGAAAGAGGAAATATATGCTCCGGCAGCTCATATGGGAATGCCGGGCTGGTGTCCTACGCCAATCCAAAACCGATGGCTGAACCGGGTGTGATCAAAAAAGTAATAGGATGGATGCTGGATAAAGAAAGCCCTTTCTTTATAAAGCCGAGACTTGACTGGGAACTGCTTCGCTGGTTATTAAGATTTCAGGCTTCCTGCAGTGAAAAATCCGTTAAGCACGCAATCAATGTAACAAGGGCTATGAAAAGTGTTACAATGAAACTTTCTGAGGAGTTTACCACAGAAGAGAAAACGAATCTTTACTGGGAAAAAAAGGGGAGAATACTATTATATAAAAATAAAGGAAGTCTTGAAACAGGTAAAAAAACATTAGATTCTCTAAAACAGTACGGTATCGATGGAAAGATCATGGATCTTGATGGTGTCCTGGAGATGGACCACAATGTAGACTCTTCCGTTGTCGGTGGTATATTTTATCCCGATTATGAACATGTCCTCCCTGAAAAGTATGTAAAAGGGCTAGTCTTGATGGCAGAGAAAAAAGGTGCAAAGATCCATACTGAAACGGAAGTGATAGATTTTAAAACATCAGGGAAACAGATAGAGAGAGTAGTGACCACCCGGGGGGATTTTATTCCTGACCAGGTTGTGCTTGCTGCAGGATGCTGGTCTCCTATGATCTCGAAGATGCTTGGTTTTAAACTTCCCATCCAGCCGGCAAAAGGGTACAGTGTTACATGGAAAGCAGTAGAATCAACATCAAAGATCCCCATTTCGTTAGTTGATGAAAAAATTGCCATATCGCCAATGGGGGAATTTCTCCGTTTCAGCAGCAACCTTGAATTAGTAGGGTATGACTCTAAGATCAACCTGCGAAGGGTAAGAGCAGCTCAAAGCCGTGTTGAAGGATATCTGAATGGTATAAAGGACCTCGATTTGGTTGAGGTATGGAGAGGTTTCAGACCGGGAACACCGGACACACTTCCGATAATAGAGCGTAACGACAATTACGACAATCTGATCCTTGCGACGGGACATGACATGCTTGGCATGGTAAACAGCCTCGTTACAGGGAAACTTGTATCCGAGATGATAAACGGAGAAGAACTATCGATAGACCTGTCTCCGTTCAGGCTTGGACGGTTCTGGTAATAAAATAAGGAAGATTATATGAATCAGGAATATCTTCAGTCAAAAATACAAATGCTGCAACAGAAGTATACGGCTATGATAACACAGGCAGCGCAAGCAGGACGAACTGCTGAAGTTCAGTCATTAAGCGCCCGCATGCAGCAGGAGATTCAGGCTCTTATAAGTGAAAGTACTCAGAATTTCACTGCAGGAGGAACTTCTAATCAAGGGCAGTCTGCCGGGGATGCTGTTGAAGAAGAGAGTATTTCTGAGAGAAGTGAGTACATTGAAGATGATGAAGATGTTGATCCAGAATTCACAGATGAAGAAGACATCCTTTCTGAGGAAGAAGAATAAATTTACCTTTCGCAGCATACAAATCGGGAAGTTATTATCTCCCTTAAATATTAAAGGATATAACCATGAAAAGAAGAGAATTTCTTTCCGCCTCAGTAGCAGCCGGTCTTGTAGCTGGTACAATTGTAAAAAAAGCTTCTGCTTCAGACTATCCTCAGAGAATTTCGCGCCAGATATTGATAGCAGGGGGAGGTTTTCGGACGGCTTTCATCAAATACATGGCCGGGCTTACCGGAAAAGATCGTCCTCGCCTTTGCTACCTTCCAACAGCTTCAGCTGATAGTGAAGGCGGGATAATCCGCTGGTATAGTTATTGTGCGCCTCTGGACGTTCATCCGTTTGTACAGAGAAGTTTTATCAGCAGCTATAGAATGAACCAAAGCTGGGAAGAATCACTGCTTTCAATGGACGGTATTGTTGTCTCAGGA
>JANQEH010000235.1 GCA_028278455.1 bacterium | reverse complement strand
TATCATTCCTGCGAAGGCTTGTCTCTGCGCTGTCTAAACCTTAATATTCGCTGGATGATATCGTATTCAAGTTGAGAGTTGTACTCATAAACCTGTTGAGGCAGAGTAACAAGGTCATACAATAAACCAATAAGCAGCAATCCACCTGTGAAGAAGTATGCTACTCCCATCCCAATCTTTCCAAGATAGAATTTGTGGATCCCGAATAAACCGGTAAAAACACAGAGCAGATAGGCAATATTGAGATCCTTCTTCAGCATATTATATTCCCTGTCGAGGATCGCCAGTTCTTTTTCAGTCAAATCCTCTTTCTGCAATTCATTTTCAAGCATGAGCTACCTGTGGTTATTTTATCCGTTTACACGTTGATTAATACATACGGAAATGACTGAAATATGTTCAAACAATAATACAACCGAATTGCAATGATATTTAAAAATAAATCCGAATTACTAATTTATGATTCTAATGAATGTATTATGCTTGCATGAATGTTAATTTTGCTCTTAAAGGGACTAAGCGTGAATCAGCTGAAACGCAAGGGATTGACGAAAAACCTGTAAGATGCCATTTTGCTGAAGGATTCAGCTTTGAATAATTCTGAGCTATCGACAGAAAGACAGCCAGTATCCGGAGAATATCATCAATTTTTACATGCGGAAGACCTGAGCTTTCCTGTCCGGTCACAACTCTAACAGCATTAAGCGATCCAATCGTTTCCTTTAATGTATTTTTATCGAAATTATTGGCAGAAAAAGATGCACAATTATCACTTTTACCTGATTCTTTGAATATAGAATACTCAGTATTATCCCCAAATAATATTAAAGGCTCCTGCTGTTCATTGAAACCTAATTCAATGAAAAATTCCGTCCCGAACATTTTTGGGTAATAAACCTGCTCAACGATAAGAAATCCTTTGATATCATAACTAATTTTTGTAATGAGCTCATTCTTATCATGGACATCTCTGTACCTATCTGTAGCTTTATCTCTGTTATCGATTATCCATTTGGCATAATTAACAGGAAAATTGTATTTCATTTCCGCTATCAGATCTTCCATGTTTCTCGACGAAGCTCCGAATGCGGTTCCACCTGCAACAGAACCGTTTTCAATATACTTCGATACTATTCTCAAAACATACTTTTTGTCAATATCATGAAATTTCATTTTAAACTTTTCTTCAGGATCTTCACCATATGAAAGGTAAATATTCTCCGGAATTGATATTCGTGCGTAATCTAATATATAAAACAATTCCTGATCGTATAAGAAGTGCCTGTTTCTGCTTGCAGCAAGGTTCAGGAAGCCATCAAGTAGCTGAGTCTGGATTGACATATTAGTTTCCAATTATTTAAACTTACATTATAGACTCATACGAATAACTAAAACGCGGGATGCAGTCTTTTCTTAAAAAGATAACACAGTAAATAAAACGGCTGAAAACTTACCGGCAAGGACTTAATTTTTACTGAAAATTGTTATTTATAAGGTTCATCTGTTGTGAAAGTATTCACTACAGCTTCAAGCTGCCTCAGGAACGGCTCCTTCTGTCCGGGATAATCCGGAGCGAATACAGAGTAGTCCACCATATAAATTCGGGAGGTTTCCTCATCAAAGAAACAGTAATTTACCATTGGACCGCCAACGTATTCTTCCGGCTGCCACCAATTTGCCCTGGTTTGAACTGCAAGATAATCCTTGAACTGCACTATTTTTGATTCAGCCGTTTCCGGGAATATAGATGTGCCGTCCATAAGCTTCTGTGTTATCCTGTCCCTTTCGCGGAGGATCCATTCCTTATCAGGCACGTAGACATCAGTTGTATCTATCCAGTGCACAAAGACCATTCGGTCAGGATTAGCTGTCCGGAACCAGATGAAATTGTCTTCGGTGCTTTCTTCAGCAACCTGATAGTAATTCATTATCCTCAAAGAAAACTTATAATCATTATAGATCCGTTTCGATAGATCTTCCTGCTCTTCAATACTATACAATACATTCGTATAAAATTTTATACTCCTGTTATACAAGGTATCGAAAAGCTGGTCCGAGTTTTCGGTTATTTTATCCTTTAGATCTTCTATTGTAGCCCCGATGAGCACCATCATAACCTGGTTCTTAGCCCATTCTTCCTCCAGTAAAAAAACATAGTGCTCACCAGACTCGATACCCGGTCTTACCGAGGTTCCGACCATCCTTTGTATTAATCCTCCGACTTCACCCGTTGATTCCAGTGATCCGAGCAGAAGTATGAGCCTCCTCCTTTTGTGCACGTCGAATGTATTTACAGGCTGATGATGGACGTAAAAAAACGTTTCAGGTTGTGGGGTTTTTATAGGCTTTTCAAACACTTCTTTGATAATATCTTCAGTTTCCTGCCAATCGCTGTCTTCAGCAATCACCACGATCTCATTGAATTCCCCGAAAGAATCTGTCTTGAATGAACATCCGCTGAAGATGAGCATAAGGCTTAGTGCTGAAAGCAATAAAAAGTTTTTATACATTCTTAGCCTCTTGTCTTTTAAAAATAAATGTAAATATCCCCGGTAAACTGCAAATGATAGCAACAGCAAATGCAAGTCCCTCGAAAACAGCAGGTTCACCACCCGTAATTCCTACGAACTGAAAGAGACCATCTGCTGAAAACTCTCTCAGGCCTATACCACCGGGTACTATCGGAAGTAATATAATGATAGTTATCACAGGAATGAAGAGGAAAAAATAAATTAGATCCAATTCAACTCCAATCGACCTTGCCATGAAATAATGAACGATTATCCTGAAGGACTGAACAAAAACTGAAACTAATAGTATTTTACTTATCAAAACTGGGTGAGTTCTGTAAAAGCTGTAAGAATTATATATATCTCTAATCAGGGAATGAAATCTTGAAGGTATGATCCTTTTACCGAATGCCTCGAATCTCTTGGCAAAGGGTTTAGAATATAAAAAGAACAACACAAATAAAAGGATTGCAAATATCCCTGTAATAATCAGGATCACGCTGCTGAGATCAGCCATCCCCATGGAAAGAACCGCAGCAACCACTGCAAAAATCGTTAATACCAGCAGACCTATAAACCTGTCGAGAAATACCGTGGAGACCGCATGAGAGTTCTTACCTGATGATTTTGAAATATCATAAATTCTCAGAGCATCTCCGCCAATGAAGCTAAGTAGAAAATTATTGAAGAATAGTCCCGTATAGAAGAAGCCCAGGATTTTTCTGAAAGGCAGGTCAACCTCAAGATTCCTTAGAATTACACTCCATTGAAAAGCTCCTAGAACATTACTCAGGGTCATTAGCGCGATGCCGATGAGTATCCAGCTGTATTCGACATCCCTGAATATTGAAATAAACGTTGAAGCACCGTATTTACTGATAAGGAACCATATCAGTACGGCGCTTATTACTATCTTTATCGCTGTTTTAATTGGTTTTTTCACACAACAAAGCAGTGTTTACTTATTCTTCGTGGTATCCGTTTGTGCAAGTCTTTGTGTAAAACGATTTTTTATAAGTTTTGCGTTATTATCATTGGGATTTATTGCAAGCCATTTGTCAATCCACTCTATTCCTTCTTTCCAGTTTCTGCTTTGCTCTAATAAAGTGATCAGGATTGAGAAGCCATTGACATCACCTGGATTCTCTTCGATAACTCTCTTACATATTTCGATGGCTTTTGCATCATTCTTTAGATTTAAACTGTACAATTTAGCAATTTCTATCTGTGTAGTTTTATGTACTCCAGGCCTGTCTACCAATGATTCCAGAACCTGCTCCAGGATTTCAGGTCTACCATTTTCAGAATATATCTGCCCAATTCTGGCAAGTAATAGATGATTCTGGAAAGGAACAACCTCATCCGGTACAACTTCCATCATGAAATCGAGGATTTCTAATGCATTTTGCTTCAATTCATTTGAATACTCAAGCGAATCTGTTCTAAAGTTTGCACTTTTCCGAGAATAAAAATCCGCTGCCTGATAGAAACTGAATCTGATATTCTGGTACAGGTCAACACACTGCCTGTCCTGGAAAACATCCGGATCGTTAAGCCGTCTGTACTGAAACTTTGTGAGCATATTTTCTTTTAGTACATCCGCATTGAGATGAGCACCGGGATAAGGAACTACCTTTGAAGCTAATCCACGGAGGCTTAAATTTCTATCCAGTCCGAGCTTGTTCTCTGTAGGTATAGTCATTGCAAAATATACAGGGCGCTTCCAGTTATTTGCAAAAAGTATATTTACGATCATCAGGTCCTGTATTCTTAAATAATTCTGCATATAAGTCGGTTTAACCGTAAAATCAATAGATACCGGAGCATCTATCGGCTCCAGATTCACAGAAGAATGCACCTCCTTGATCATTTCGTTATAGACTTCAGCAGGGACCGGGAGTTTGATTGTCTGCTCTGTCCATTGGATCGCCCCAATAAGCTGATCGATCCTGTCATCCGAGAAAGAAATGGGAACAGGATTATCCATTTGTTTAAGCTGTTTAATATACCATGGTGTATTCAGAAGACTGAGATTAATGATAGAAATGTCTTTCCGGACTCCTTCTACTTCCTGTAGATACCATAGCGGAAATGTATCATTATCTCCGTTGGTGAAAAGCATACTATTAGGTTCGCATGACTGCAGAAGATTGTATGAATAATCATATGGCATATATGCTCCCCGCCTGTCATGCGAATGAAAATTGTGTTTGTATTCAATAAACGGCCCCATTATGAATACTACCCCCGCTAAGCCCCCGAAAACGAGATTCTTCATACCGGGCATGTTTTTTATCATCTTTCCGGCATAATCAAAGAGACCGGTAACGGCAATTCCTATCCAGATTGCGAATGCGAAGAAATTCCCGACATATACGTAATCTCTCTCGCGAGGCTGCGGATCGGGTTGATTCAGGTAAATCACCAGTGCAAGTCCCATAATTATAAACATTGCCATTACTGCAATGGCACGCTTCCAGTCTTTTTTGAAATGATAGAATACACCAAATGATCCAAGGAGGAAAGGTAAATAGTACAGGCCTCTCGGGCTGAATGTCTCTACAATATACCTGTCAGCTCCAAGAGTAGTGCCTTTCCCAATGAAATTCCATGCGAAATATCTTATATACATTTTCTTTATCTGATAGGTCCAGAACGGTGCTGCCCTGTCAAATACAGTTGAGATTAAACTCTCCGATCCATACT
>JANQEH010000215.1 GCA_028278455.1 bacterium | reverse complement strand
CTTTTGTCTATCAGTATATCCCCGTCAATCTCAACATTGCACCATCCGGTTGTAACCCGGACAGACTCATATTCCGGAAACAGATCAAAAAACGGGCGTACATTGTAAGTGGGATTGAACGATCCTGTAAAGACTGTTTTCCCCTTTCTGTCATAAACCTTTATTTTATATATAGGATCACTTTCCGCAGTGGATCTGAACGTGATTAGAGAATCGGAAATACCCAATTCCCGTGCTAAAACAGCATCGATCGGGTAGATCTCCTGCAGCCAACGAGTATTAGAGTGAATAGTTTGCCATTTTATTTCATCAGAGTCTTTCAGCGAGTGGAAAGTGATCTCCATACTGCCGACATCCATTTTCCTGATCTTCGGCAATACAGAATCATGAAGCCAGCTGTAACCTTGTTTATAGGCACACAGTACAGTTATCTCGAAATTATCAGGATCAGCCCCATTCCTGATTATCTCCCTGACGATCTGCTCCCTGATTCTCTCCCGGATCTCCGGAGATTCACTTACGCAGACCAATATTCTCCCGTGAGAACCGGAATTGAGCGCGGGTAAGGCATCCTCTCTGAACATTTTCCAGAATTCATCAACTTCCCAGGGGATGATAAAATCCTCTTTGAATATCTCTTTTCCGTTACCATAGCCGGTCTTATACAGATCTACACCGGCAACGATACCGGGATATTTGTCCTTGATCAGGTCAAGTATAAATTCTTTCAAACCGGCCGGTGTATCTTTTGCCGCTAATTCGATATCGATCGATTCCAGATCCTTTCCTTCAAGTCTGGCAAGCCATTCTTCTATTTTATATAATGAAGTAACAATCTGCCCGGAAGAGTTTTTTGCCTTAAAAAATTCATCTACATCTTCCTCAACATCCTTCAGTTTAAAATTTCCCTTTCCGTACTCCCATAAATAGGGAAATCTCCCTGAAAGATAGTCTGTTACCTCGTCCAGACCGGAACCGTTACTCCCCCCGATAATAACACCGTTCTTCTCATTAAATGCCTTAGGGAGGAATTGAATAAAACCTTCACTATCATATTCGCTAAGACCAAATAATCTCCCTGCTTCTATCTGTCTGTTTATCTGGTAATTATCAACACCGTAAACAATCGGGAAACCTGATTTCTCCGGATAATCATCCTCTCCGGCCGGCAGGAATACCGGCAGTCTAATCCCTGCTGTTTCGAGTCCAATCCTCGCGCCCAGGTCAACAACCGCTTCAGTTTCCGCGAGACCGTTTACGTAAAACACTGCATTCATTTCATCAGGAACCATGTCCTTATTCGTGTCCTTAAAAAGCCCTTTAATGCTATACAGATCAGAAAGAGTGAAATCCGGATAACTTTTCTTCATGGATGAAGTTACACTCTTTGTATCCCAGGATTTGTCAGGAAGTATGATCTTCCTCACTGTTTTTTCCGGAGAGGTCAATACTATTATTAGTTTATGCAGGTCCTTCAACACAAGCTCGGAGGATTTAAGCTTCTTTTCGTCCTTATTGACATCTTCGTTTTCCCGGTTCAGGGCTTCAAGGATCTTTTCACTTTCATCAGTTGATCCGGTTTCTATAGCAAATTCTGCCTTTGTCAATCCCGGAGATACCGCATCAACGGTCAGCGCCGACAGAAACTGATCTTTAAATATCAACTCATTCTCATCAAGATATTTCTTTATCCCAGAGTTCAAGTCGGAAAGTTTTTTACCCTTGAGGCTCCATATTTCGGGAAACCTTCCGGAGAAATACTTTGCTGCTTCAAGGAGTCCTGTTTCATCCTTTCCCCTTATCCATATCCCTCCATACTGAAATATATCGTCAGGTCTGATAAGGCTGATCTCTCCCTGTCCCGGGGCAAGTATTGTCTTTTCATCGTGTACAGGCATTTGCTCATGCCTACCGATAACGATCACCGGAAGATCATAACCGCTCTCGAGAATTCCACTCTTCTTCGCAAGCCCCATATTGATTCCTGAAGTTTCATAGCCTAATCTTGCTGCAATATTTGCTGCAGAGACGACCTCCGACTCCGAAGGATTTACGGGTAATATGATCTTTGTATTAACAAAATCAATAACATTATCTTCGTTTCTATCCTGAAGAATACTTCCCGTTTCAAAGACATTAGAAAGACAGGTTACAGCCCTGCCTGACTCTTCAGCATCCTCCTGTATAAATGCAAAACCGGAAAACAATGTAATTACAAGAATAAGAGCTATTATAGAACGGGTATATCTATACATACGGGAGCCTCCCAATGAAAATAGGTAAAAATTGAACATAGCTGTTCATTTATTTTGCGGTTTCGTATCGGCAGGTTAAAAAAGACAGAATCTAAAACAAATTTGCATGCTCTATTTTAATACACTTATTCATTACAACTTCAAGACCGGCACTCCGTGCCTTCTCTGCCGCTTCATTATTAGCTATCCCGAGCTGCATCCACACCACTTTTGCTTTTATATCAATAGCATCTTCAACAAACGGCGGTACCTGTTCAGACGGCCTGAAAAGGCAGACTATTTCAACGGAATCCGGAATTTCTTTCAGTGATCTATAGACTTTCTCACCAAGTATTTCATCGCTTTTCGGATTTAATGGTATAACACTGAATCCGTTATTCATCAGGTATTCCGCCACCCTGTAGGAGTCCTTTTCAGGATTGGATGATAGCCCAACAACTGCGACTTTTTTATACTTGTCTAGCATTTCCTTAACTTCTTCGCTGCTGGCATTTTCAGCCGGAAATTCACATTCCATGATAATCCTTCAATTTTGTTGTTGATCCCGAGAACCGGACAGCCTGTCCGGTCAAATTAACAGCCTGCTCAGGTCATTCCGCTTCTTGGAGCCTGAGCTGCCGGGGCTGTACTGCATCCGCTGCATGAAGAAGCCGAGCAGTCATCACACCCGGATGACAGGGTGGATGCCGGAGCGGACATCAGTCTTTCTATCCTGCCGGAATTACATGCCGGACAGTTTATTTCCTTAAGATCAATTTTACTGCTGAAAAACAACTCTTCGAACACATTCCCGCATTTTCTGCAGGAGAACTCATACATCGGCATATTGCTGAAACTCCTTAATTATACTGAATCGATCGCTCTGTGGAGCTTTTCCTTTACCTGAGCAGCGACACCTTTTACATTTTCATTATCCACTACGGTGAACATCGCATCAGGTTCAATCGCTGAAACTACAGTTTTTTCGTCATTATTCTTAAATACTACAACATTGCACGGCAAAAGCAGCCCGATATTCTCTTCTTCCTGGAGCGCCTGATGGGCAAGCTTCGGATTACATGCTCCAAGGATCTTATATGGGCTCACATCTACGTCAATTTTCTTCTTCAATGTTGCTTTCACATCTATTTCGGTTAGCACCCCGAATCCCTCTTTTTTGAGTTCTTCGGTTACCTTTTCGATAGCTTCCTCGTAGCCAAGGTCGACTACTTTTGTATAATCATACTTCATCTTTTACTCCTGCATCCTTATTATTCGTTTCATTTTTCTGCTCATCCGGCACGGGACAAGCGCCGCTCATTCAAGTAGGCACCCCCAGTTTGGGCAATACATACTTGAAGACAATTATGTAACCGACAAATAACGCTATTATACCGATATAGTCCATTAGTAATCCTTTAATCGATCAATTCACATTTCCAGCTCAGTTCAGCGGTTGAGCCGATCATTTTACTAACAGAACAATATTTATCCAATGAGAGTTTCACAGCCTTTTCCGCTTCTTCCAGCGTCAGTCCCTCTGCCTTGAACCTGTATAACAGCTCTATCTTTGAAAAAACCTTTGGATGAGTTTCCGCCCGCTCGGCGTTCATCTTGATCTCGAACTTTTCCAGATTTTTCCTGCGCTTCTCGATTATCGCGACAACATCCATCCCGGAACATCCGGCAACAGAAAGCCCGACCTGTTCCATCGGCGACGGCCCCTTAGTCGGCTGATCCTTGGGAGCTGAATCGAGCTGTACAGTATGCCCGGAAGGCGTATCAGCCTCGAAATTCATTCCCTGGTTCCATCTGACATCAATTTCCAATTTCAATTCCTTTCGGTTTTTCCAAATCTTTTAATATTGGATGCACATCAAGCACTAAAGATACAAAATTATTACATTTTTTTAAAGTAATATTAATTGCTTTTTGAAAAATAAAAAACATTGAAAAAACAATATATTATACATATATTTCCGAAAATATACCATTAAGGGGGTCAAAATGACTAATAAGAAGAAAGGTAATGTATTTTATAATATTATTTCATTGAGTCACAAACTCAATCCATCCGAGCAGAAAAAAGATACTGATAACTCATCACAAATATTATCTGATGATACTGTCATAAAAACTCAGACATCTCTAAGTGATAAACTCAAGCCAGATTCTGATGAATCAAGAAATCAAGAAAAAAAATAGTGTATGGATTTAGATAATTGGATAGCAATTATTGCTATTTCTGTTTCAATTCTCATTAATGCATATCAGTTTTATCAATTTAAAAAGGGTAGAAATCTGGAATTATTTCTCCACACTTATGATAAAATAAACGCATTATATAAAGATATTCTTGAATTGAAACCAAATGAGGATGAAAAAAGAATAAATGTGACAACTAGATTATTAGTTGAAGTTGAATTAATTTGCTTTCTTATTAATAATAAGTACATCAAAAACAAGAAAATGATTAATGAATATTTCCTTGGAAATTTTGAAAAGTGGTACCCGTTAATAGAATATATTCCATCAGATGGCACTTCAAGAGAGTGGATTGAGATGCAAAAACTATATGAAAAGAAAATTATGGAAGGCCTTATATCTTAATTTTTTCCGATGACAAAGAAAAGTGTTTTTTTCTGTAATGTGATAATAATTATTAATGAATATATTATTATAAAAAAAGAGCAGGTAAAACCACCTGCTCTTTTCTAACCATCTGTATAATCCAGGATGATTGTTTCATCATCCTGTTTAGTCTACTTATCAAATCACTACTTCTTGATCTTTTTCGGTCTGGATCTGAATTTCTCGTACAGTCTGTAATCTTCTGACTGGGTAAGGTCAACTTCTTTACCGTTGATGAACATATTCAGAACGTGTGTCTTCGGCTCGAGGATATCACCGTCGGTAACTACAACATTCGCCATTTTACCTACCTCGAGGCTTCCGAGTATATCGTCAAATCCGTAGAACTGCGCCGGATATATCGTAACACCCTTCAGTGACTCATCTTTCGGCAGTCCGTATGCCGCGGCCATACCTGCTTTGAAGGGAAGATTTCTTACACTGGATACTCCGGGTTCGCAGAATGCGAACTTAACGCCGGCATCATACAGGACTTTCGGTATCGAGTAATACAGGTCATACGGCTGGTTCATCGAGGGCATTCTGAACATTTCTGTATAAAGCATCGGGATCCCGCTCTCGGCATATTCTTCAGCCATTTTGTACACATCGGTGTTTCCGGCGAATACAGCCTTAACATCCTGCTCTTTCACCCATTCGATAACCTCTTTGATCTTTTTCGGTGTTCCGATATTGATGGTAAAGGGGATCTCTTTTTTGACTATCGGAATCATCGGCTCGATTTCGAGGTCCTTTGCAGGAGGAGTCTGGCGGGTTCCAGCTTCATATTCCTCCATAGCCTTGATATACATACGTGTTTTCTCGAGAAGCCCGTCAAGTTCTTTTCTCAGCCTTGCGGTTCTGTCTTTCGCATTTTCACTTTCCTGTCCCTGGCCGCCTCTTCTGCCGCCGGTCCTGTATCCGGGCCAGTTAAGCTGCATACCGACAGGATCAATAACCGTCATCTCATCGGTTGACCATCCTTCGAGATTCATAAGAAATTCCTGCCCGCCGATGATCCCGTCTGCAGTAAAAGGAGTTGCAATTACTGTAGTAATTCCTGTATATCTCATGATCCCGATCATCTTCGAGGCGGGATTTACAGCCTGTGATGCGCGGAAATATGTATTGAACTCACCGGTACCGACCTGGTCCGAGGTCTGCCAGATACCTGCTGTTTCGCTGAGACCGACACCGGTATAACAGTCTATCATCCCGGGATAAACGAATTTACCTCTGCCGTCTACAACCATTGCGTCGGAAGGAGCGCTGATATTTCTGCCGACACGAGTGATCTTTCCGTCTTCCATGATCAGCGTACCGTTCTCGATAGTCCCGTTAGTAACGGTAACGATAGTTGCATTTGTTATCGCATATTTCTGAGCGAACACGCTTCCGGTGCATATTGAAAGCATGAAAACTGCGATAAGTATTATTGAAAACTTTTTCATTATTCTATCTCCCTAAGTGATTTTTTTCTTACCGGTTTCACCTTTAATCCATTTTTCTGTGGTCAGGGCGTTTTCCCTGTCAAAGAAGATCTCACCCTCGATAATTGTCTTGATGCATTTCGAATACACGGAAAGCGGATCTTCATCGAAGATGGCGATATCTCCGTCTTTGCCAACCTCGAGTGAGCCGATCCTGTCCTGCAGCCATACTCCATAAGCAGCATTCCATGTAATAGTTCTGACTGCTTCAGTTTCAGGCATATTTCCATAACGAATAAGCTTGGCGGCATCGAGGTTCAGTCTCCTGATCCGCTCATCGCTGTCTGAGTTTACGGATACGACCACTCCTCTTTCATGAAGGAGAGCGCCATTGAATGGAATTGCCTTTTCTGCCTCAACCTTGTAGTTCCAGTTGTCGGCGAAGATCGAGGCCACACTGCCTGTTGCAGCAAGCTCGTCTGCTACCTGGTAGCCTTCGAGCACGTGTTCGTAACTGGTCGGTTTGAAACCGAATTCACGCGCCAGCCTGTCAAACATCGCTATTTCACTGTTGCTGTATGCATGGATATGAGACCTGATCCTTCCTTCGATAACACCAAGTACCGTTTCCTTACGGATATCTCTCTTCGGAGGCACAGGACCATTTTTCTTCTCATATTCGTTTGCAGGTTTGATCTTACCTTTTTTCTTGAGTTCATATTCATCCCATGAACGTTTATACTCCATTGCTTCTGCAAAGTATCTGCGAAGCTGGAATTCTATATCCATGCGGGTCCTGTTCCTGAAATTGGGATCCCCGGAATATACACGAAGAGGATTCTCACCAAGAGCAAACTTCAGCCCTTCCTGATTGCCTTCGATCATCATCTCTTCCTGGGATCTGCCCCATTTCAGTTTCAGGACTTCATCCCTTCCTCCAATGGGATTAGCGCTTCCGTGAAGCTGATGAATTGTCGTGACACCTCCGGCTAAAGCATTGTAAATATGAGGGGCATCGTTCTTGATCACATCAGATGCATCTGTACCTGATGAATTCGGAGTGGTAGCCTCGTTTACCGTTCCCATTGCCATGTGAGAATGCTGGTCAATGATCCCAGGCATTACCCACTGTCCGGATGCATCTATAATACGCACACCTTCCGGGGCCTGGAGGTTTTTTCCGATCGCTTCGATCTTTCCATTGCGAATCAGAATCGATCCATTCTCGATCCTTTCTCCCGTCCCGGTGATGATAACCTTTGCATTGGATATAAACATATCTCCCTGTGCAAATGCCGGGATAGAAAGAAATAAGGAAATCAGTAGAACTGAGATCAGGACCGGAGTATGATCCTTTATATAGTTTTTTCTCATTGACGATCTCCTGAGTTTATTGATCATTTATCTGCTTTCTTCGTTTGTTGTTTTCTTTTTCGGCTGACCTTTGATCCACTTCTCGGTTGTCACAGCGTTTTCCCTGTCGAAAAATATCTCGCCTTCAATTATAGTCTTGACACATTTTGAATAAACTGATAGAGGATCGCCATCATAAATTGCAATATCTCCATCCTTGCCTACTTCCAGCGAGCCGATCCTGTCCTGAAGTCTTAAACCGTAAGCGGCATTCCATGTGATGGTCTTATAGGCCTCTTCTTCGGACATATTACCATAACGGATCGTCTTGGCTGCGTCGAGGTTCAATCTTCTTATGAGGTCAGCGCCAACGTCATCCGAATTGATCGATACTATAACACCTCTTTCAGCCATCAGAGCAGCATTAAACGGGATCGCCTTAGATGCCTCAACCTTGTAATTCCAATTATCTGCGAAAATCGAAGCAACTGTTCCTGTAGCCGCGATCTCATCAGCTGTCTGATAACCCTCGAGGACATGTTCATAGCTTGTCGGTTTGAAACCGAATTCAGTTGCTATCCTGCCATACATCCCTAATTCACTGTTGCTATAGCCATGAATATGGGATCTGATGTTACCTTCAAGTACACCGAGTACTGTTTCTTTTTTAAGGTCTCTTTTCGGGGGAATGGGACCGTGTTTCTTCTCATACTCATTGGTGTGTTTGATCTTACCTTTCTTTTTCAACTCGTATTCTTCCCACTCTCTCTTATATTCCAGCGCTTCTGTAAAATACCTTCGCAGGTGAAATTCCACATCCATTCTTGTCCTGTTATTGGTCGATCTGTTCGGGGCGTGTGATCTCAAGACATTCTCACCAAGAGCGAATTTAAGGCCCTCCATTTTATTGCCGATTTTCAGGTCTTCAACTGGCCTTCCCCATTTCATTTTAATCACTTCATCCTTACCGCCGATAACATTCGCGCTTCCATGAAGCAGATGCACTGTTGTTACACCACCGGCAACAGCTCTGTATATTTTGAAATCATCATGCACGATAACGTCTGATACGTCCGTTCCCGACGAGTTCTGTGATGTTGCTTCGTTAGTTCCCTGCATGGCTATATGCGCATGCTGATCGATGATTCCGGGCATAATATATAATCCCGCAGCGTCAACCACCCGCATTCCTGACGGAGCCTGCAGGTCTTTTCCGATTGCTTCGATCTTTCCGTTACGGATAATAATAGATCCGTTCTCGATTTTTTCACCTGTTCCGGTTATGATCATCCTTGCATTGGAGATGAAAATATCTCCCTGGGCAAAGACCTGAACAGAAAAAAGCAGGACCAGTATACTTACTGAAGAGATACGGAATAAATTTCTATTTAATCTATTGAACATGATTTCTCCTTTACATTTATCGGAGGATAATTTATCTTACTTCCTTTTCTGCTGACCAGGTCATGCTTCCCATTTCTCCTGCATCTGCAGTGCCTTCCATTTTTGTCTTACTCACGAATTTACCCTCGAATTTCAATTCCATATTAGCTTCAGCAATACTGACAGTGAAATTGACTTCCGCCTTATCATAAGATCCTGTGGTTATTTCCATCTCCATTCCCATAACTTCGAGGTTTCCACTTATTTTCTTACC
This sequence comes from bacterium, assembly GCA_028278455.1. Lineage (GTDB taxonomy): Bacteria > SM23-31 > SM23-31 > SM23-31 > SM23-31 > JANQEH01. The sequence goes on along the minus strand of JANQEH010000215.1, from coordinate 1,316 downwards.
TGCCACATTCAGTGTCAGGGTTCCTTCCTGCGATCCCATCGGACCATCGAGAGTAAATGTCCAGGTACCATCAAGGTCTTTGTCCGTGATAGCTCCGGGGGGCTGCTCATCAGTCGGAAGGATAGGTTCTATCTCATCACTTTTTTTTTTGGCTTTTTCGTCCTTTTCGTCTTCTACCTTCTCCTCTTGCTTCTTGGGTTTTTCAACCTCAACTTTGTTTCCGTTGACGAAGACGTAATTGATCTTTGTCTTTGAATCAAAAATTTTGCCGCTTGAAATTATAAGATTCGCTGTCTTTCCTTCTTCAACTGTTCCGAGAAATCCATCCATTCCGATCATTTCGGCAGGTTCAATTGTCATCTTGGCAAGTGCAACATCCTCAGGGAGTCCGGCTTTCACGGCTTCTCTTGCATTTTTCAAAAACCTATCGGGCTGCCCGCCGGATGTCAATACGAAATCTATACCTTCAGTATATAGAGTATTTGCATTGCCGTGGTTCTCGGCTTTAACTCTTTTGTCGATTTCCTTTGTCGGATCTTCAGCGGTTTCTACTTTCTTTTCACCTTCACGTTTTTCACGTTTGAAAGGTTTGATTGGCATATTGAATGCATACCCTGTGGTATTTCTTACACTTGAATATTTAACGCTTACCAGCAGAGGTTTTTTTGTACTCTTCAGCAGATCGACAACTCTGTAACCCTCAACTGCGCCGCTTATTACATAGTCCAGGCCATATTCCGTGCAGAACTTGACAGCGTCTTTTAATTCATTTTCTTTATTTGCGAGGATAACAACTCGCTCTTTACCGTCTACCGCCGGGAAGAGATGCTTCAGTACAGGATCATAAACCGGCCTATTCATTCCTCTCGGATTTTTCTTGAAGCGCTCTTCAAGGTCGAAATAATATTTTGCATCTATTATAGCCTGTTCTCTGAAAGGGTAATATCCCATAATCGTCGCAGGATAACCTCCACGTTCGCGTGCAGACTGGATAAACTGGAGATCGGGATTGATTATCATGGCATCAACAGGATTTTCACCCAATGTATAAACAAAAGTAGGTTTTCCCGGAAAAACGCCTCTTCTCGGCAGTGTTAGAGCAGACGTTACTCCTGCTTTCCTTGCATCTGCAAATTTCTTGTCATTGAAATCTATAGCATCGATAGCGACCTTATCAGGCCTGAGATTCGGATCATATTCCCGCTTATTCGGCGGCGCTTCTTTGCTATCCTGCTGAGTCTGAGGCTGCTGCTGCCTGCGCTGCTGGTTCTGGGGTGCAGTCTTGAATCCGAGATTTGTATGCAGATCAACGAATC
>JANQEH010000171.1 GCA_028278455.1 bacterium | reverse complement strand
GAGCTTTTGAAAGAACATCTGAACGAAAAAGCCCAGATCAAGATTGAAAAAAGAGTGTACCCCGGTGTCAAATTGGATTTTGGTAAAATTAAAATGAATGTCAAGGAAGAAGCATCAAAGGTGCTTTTTCAGCTCCAGGACGGGACTATAAAGGCAATGAGATTCTAAAATGAAGTCATACAAACCCGATCTGGTCATAATTGATGAGCTATCTCTCAATGATCAAATCACCATCAATGTTCTCGAGAAGTTTCCACAGATACAGTACGAGATCCTCAAACAGGGAAAATCTATACAAGGAACTGCATCGGAGCAGTACGGTATATCAAGTAGTAAGAGAATATTAAGTCTTAAGCGAAATCAGGGAAAGTTCATAGAAAGATGTCCCGGAACGAAAGAGCATCTCTGTTGCAACTATTATGTAGCAAATTTAGCTGTCAATTGCCATTTCGAATGTACTTACTGTTTTCTTCAGAGCTATCTGAACGACCACAACATAACCGTATACACTAATATTGACGATTTTCTGCAGGAAGTCCGCGGTCTTGAATTCGGAAATGGAGACAGAAAACTCCGGATTGGAACAGGCGAACTTGCTGATTCATTAGCTCTTGATGAACTGACGGGTTTCACAGGAACTCTTGTCCCATATTTCGAGGGGCAGGAAAAGGTGATACTGGAGTTAAAGACAAAAGGAAACTACATTGACGGTCTTCTAAATACTACACCGAATGAAAATACGGTCATCGCCTGGTCACTCAATCCACAAAATCTGGTAGAAACTGAAGAAATAAAATGTTCATCTCTCCAGCAGAGGCTTGAAGCTGCTGAGAAATGTATCAAGCATGGTTATTCTACTGCATTCCATTTTGATCCGATTATACTCCATGAAAACTGGGAGAATAATTACACTGAAACAATTGACATGCTGTTCGAAATTATCCCTTCTGAAAAAGTGAATTGGATCAGTCTCGGAGTCCTCAGGTTCAACACTGCCGGGAAATCAATGATCCAGAAGAGATTCCCGAAAACCAATATCATATACGAAGAAATGATCAAATGTGCAGATGGAAAGTACAGGTATCCGCAGCCGATCAGAACAAAGATATACGGATTGCTGCTTGAACGGATCAGGAAATATACCGAAAATGCCTATGTTTACCTGTGCATGGAGAGTACAGCGGTCTGGGAGCGTGTATTTGGTAGTAATGAAGAACCGATTAATGAGCTGAATTATTTTTAAACAGTTATGGCGGCACTGAATGTAGGCTCAATTTCTTTTATATCATTGATTTTTGCAGCAAGGATGAAATCGTTTTCAAAAAGGCCGTTAATCTTGTGGGTCCACAGGTAGATTATCACCTCATTATAATGGATGAATATATCGGGATGGTGTCCTTCAGTTTCTGCAAGTCTTCCAACCTCATTTACGAAATCAACAGCTTCGACGAAATTGCTGAATAAGAATTTTTTCCGGATTTTCTCTTCATCGATCAGAAGCCATCCCTCCACATGTTTCATAAAAGAACGGAGCTCTTCACCCTTTAGTGGTGGTACTCCGCCCCGGCATGGTGTGCATTTTTTTGAAGTGAGTTCCATTTGAACCTCCAATTGTTGTTACAAATTACAACAATCAATTATCGAGAAAGGTTCAGAAATATTTGCCTAATTTTTCAAGTACTCAGCCAGCCAATCGTAAATTGTCTTATGCCATAACTCACTGTTGAGAGGTTTATTTATGAAATGGTCCTCATCAGGAAAATATAAAAGCTTCGAAGGCACTCCCATTTCCTGAAGCGCTGTGAACACCTGGAACCCTTCACTGACAGGCACCCGGTAATCAAGTTCACTATGTATGATCAGCATCGGAGTTTTAAAATTTTTCACATAGTTATGAGGCGACCATTTTTCATACATCTTCTTATTTGTGGAAGGTGTTCCCTTCATTTCCCAAATCGGGAACCACAATTCTTCAGTATGGTAATAGAAGCTTGTCAGGTTGAATAAACCATCATGATTGACAAGACATTTAAACCTGTCGGTATGTCCCTCAAACCAGTTCATCATATATCCGCCGTAAGATGCACCCGATGCAGCCAGCTTATCAGGATCGATATAATCGTATTCTTCGATTACATGATCGACTCCCTTCATCAGGTCTTCATATACTTTCCCTCCCCAGTCTCCGGTTATTTCGTCTGTAAATTTCTGGCCATATCCCGTACTGCCTCTTGGATTCACCATTACCGCAACATATCCCGGGGCTGCCCACATCTGAATGTTCCATCTAAAGTGAAAATTATTACTCCATGCTCCCTGCGGTCCACCATGTACAATATATATCAACGGATATTTTCTGGAGGGATCAAAAAACGGCGGTTTTACGATAAAACCATGGACATCTGCACCTTTAGCTCCCTTATACCAGAATTCTTCAGGTGAATTCATTTCTATTTCCGAAAGAAGACGGTCATTTGTGGTTGTTAATTTTTTTGTATTGCTGCCGTCTGTACGGCTTTTAAAAAGCTCGGAAGGCATGGTCATGCTCTGTCTAAGATATACCAATTCCCTGCCATCAGGTGTTATTTGTATACTAGAGTTATAAGTGCTCTCCGTGATCTTTGTAACAGTTCCCGATCCCACATCTACCGAAAAGACTGAATTATACCCGAGGTCTCCGGCAGTGAAATACAGACTTCTGCTGTCAGGTGACCACAGAAATTGTCCTGTCGATCTGTCATGATCCGAGGTAAGTGACCTGATCTCACCGGTGTTCCTGTTATAAAGCATAAGACTGTACTTATCAGCCTCGAATCCTGCCCTTTTCATTGCCCTGTAAGCGATATATTTTCCATCCGGTGAGTATTGCGGATAATTGTCGTTTGCAGGATTAGCTGTGATCTTTCTTGAATTTCCTGTGGCTATATCGACAATGAATAGATCGTTGTTCGTGCTTGTGGCAACAACCGGATCAGTATTCTTAACGTAACATACTTCCTTCCCTTCAGGCGAGAATGTGTAATCCTGATAACCTCCGAGATCCAGCGGGGGTGTGTCATAATCACCCGGTGTAATATCCTTTGCTTCACCACCGGCAGAGGGAATAACAAAGATATGGTTCCGGGTATCATTTTTCCAGCTGTTCCACTGCCGGTATAAAAGACGAGTCAACAGGCGAGCCTTAACCTTTGAATTCTTCATTTCTTCCATTTTTTTTCTATTAGCTTCATCACTCTCGAGTTCCGGATATACTGTTGAAACAAATGCCAGGTTGTTTCCATCAGGCGACCAGATAGCACCCGAAGCGCCTGTTGAGATATTCGATATCCTCCTTGCTTCACCTCCATTTACAGGGATAATATATATTTGAGGCGAACCTTCTCTCGATGAAATGAATGCGATTTCATTACCATCGGGAGACCACCGCGGGTGCGTATCGGTTACAGGGCTGGCAGTAAGCCTCCTTGGCTCTCCACCTTCGATCGATATTAACCATATGTCACTATTCGAAGAATTTTCGGATTTATTATAGACTGTCTGTACATAGGCTACAGTTTTACCGTTGGGAGAAATCTGGGGATCACTCAGTCTGATGATATTGTATAGATCATCATGGGTTATCGCTCTTTTCTGGGCAAAAACCGGTTGAGAGATCAGCACAAGACAGAAAAAAACCAATGATAATTTTTTCATTTTATTTACTCCGGAGTTGTTATAATCTGGACTGATTTGTGAGTGTATAGTGTAATATAAGGAACGCTAAAAGGCAAGAATTTTGTAGTAATTATAACAGTTGATCATTATATTGAATTTAACCTGAAGGAGAGAAGCTGTTATCCTGGATGGACAGATTTTCAGGGAAAGGAATTAAGATATTAGAGTGGAATAGAAGTTAAACCTGTTATTTCCACCTTTTGTACTTTAATAGTTCCAGATCATCAAGTCGAGTACATTTTTGGATCCGTATCTTCTCGCGTTTCAGGAGTTTTTCTGAGAATGCCGCTAAAGACAGGAATCCCAGGCCGCAGATCAGAGTAAGAACGGAGATTATCATTATAGTTGTCATATCCATCATTGAACCTGTGTATTATTGAGTTAATAAATGATACGGAAACCTTGTTTGATAAGTTTCACTAAAGAATATGAATACCTGATCAATAGTCTTATACTCCCGGAGATCGATCTATGGCGCAGATAATGGTCGGAATCGGCGGAATGGCCACATCGAACAAATCCGGAGACATAATCAAGACTATGGCTCTCGGTTCTTGTGTGGGGATTGGTGTATTTACAGAAAGCCCGCGCACGATTTCACTTCTTCATATTGCTCTTCCAGATTCAAACACATCTAAGGAAAAATCGAAGATACTTCCGGGATATTTTGCCGATACGGCGATACCCAAACTGGTAAATGAGCTGAAAGCTCACGGGGTTTCTAAAAACAGCAAGATCTACATAAAACTTGCAGGTGGAGCTAATGTCCTGGATGCCAAGAATGTTTTTAATATAGGCAAAAGAAATATACTTGCGATCAGGAAACTTCTCTGGAAGTATAAGCTCAGGATCCTTAAGGAGGATGTTGGAGGAAGTATCAGCAGGACAGTATGGATAGAATATGATACAGGCAAATATTATGCTTCCTGTCCGTCTAAAGGCCAGTGGGAGATATAATGGACACTCTCGATTCAATAAAAAAGAAAGTTAAAGATATGCCTTCTGTATCTTCGAATACTATAAGGATACTTGAACTCATATCTGACGAAGATTACTCAGTCAAAGACCTTGCTGAATTGATATCGATGGATGTGTCGCTGGCTACAAAATGCCTGAAAATTGTAAATTCAGCGAGATTCGGTCTGCAATCTACAGTAACATCGATTGAACGGGCGGTGAATTTTCTCGGTAAGCAGGCGATATTCGGAATAGTGATCGAAAGCGGTTTTGATTATGTCTTCAACAAGCCGTTAGAGGGGTATAATGCAGCGGAAGGTGAGCTATGGGAGCATTCTCTAAGAACGGCAATAGCCTCGAGATTGATCTCGATCAGGATCAAGCAGGATAATATTGCAGATCTTGCCTATACTTCGGGTCTTCTGCACAATATGGGGAAAGTAGTCCTGGCAGAATTCCTTAAAGGACAAACCGATAAGATAAAAGAAAAATTCAAAGATGCTGAAGAAGTTGATTTCAACACTTTGGAAAAAGATCTTCTGAATACTAATCATGAAGATGTTGGTAAGATGATGGCAGAGAAGTGGGGGATTCCGGAATCGATCTGTATGGCAATCTCATATCATCATAAGCCTGCCGAGGCACCGGAAGAGTATAAAAAACTGTGTTATATAATTCATCTTGGTGATCATTTCGCTATGCTGAGTGGGTGCGCAGAGAGTTTCGATTCCTTAGCGTATGAAGTCGATCCTGACTCAAAAGAGATGTTCAATTTTGAAGATGAGGATATTGAAAGCCTTATGTTTGATATTGAACTCGAAGTTATTCACGCAAAACAGAAAATCTTTTCAGGGGACTGATCCTGAGTTTTGGAATTAGTCCTGAAGAAACCTTAAGTAATTATGCGATAATTTCTTCCTCTCCTCCTCGTCCGCTGATAACGATTTCACCGTCTTCTTCCAATGTGCTAACTATCTCGACTATCTTCATCTGAGCTTCTTCAACATCTTTTAATCTGACAGGCCCCATGAAATCGAGTTCCTCCCTTAATAAGTTTGAAGCTCGCTCAGACATATTTCTGAAGATAAGGTCTTTAAGTTCATCATTTGCAGCTTTAAGGGCGAGTGTGAGGTCTTTGGTGTCAACTTCCCTGAGAACCCTCTGGACTGATTTATCGTCAAGAAGAACGATGTCATCAAATGTGAACATCAGGTTCTTAATCTCGGTTGCGAGTTCCGGATTTCGTTTTTCCAGGTCCGCAAGGATTGTTTTTTCAGTTGATCTTCCAGCCATATTAAGTATCTCGGCAACGGCCTTTGCGCCACCGGCAGAACTCAGATCCTGGCCGAATACGGTTTCCACCTGGTTTTCGAGAACACCCTCAATATCGTTGAGCAGGTCTGGTGAGATCTTACCCATAGTAGCGATCCTGAAAGCAACATCAGCCTGCAATTCCGGTGGAAGGTCTGAGATAATTGCAGCTGTCTGATCTGGCTCAAGGTTTGCAAGGATCAATGAAATAGTCTGCGGATGTTCATTCTGGATAAAACTCAGGAGCTGATTGGCATCAACATCTTTAAGCAGCTTAAATCCGCTGACGTGGATTGCAGATTCAACCTTTGCGACAAGCTCATGGGCTTTTCTGGGGCCGAGAGCTTTTTCGAGAACGCCTTTTGCGTAATCGATACCACCCTGAGATATATATTCCTGAGCCATTATCATTTGATAGAACTCTTCGATAACAGCTTCCATGATAGTGGATGGAATATCCTTCAGTTGAGCGATCTCTATAGCAAGACGTTCAACATCTTTATCTTTAAGGTGTTTAAAAATCTGGGATGCCGCTTCGGTTCCAATGGCGATAATTAGTATCGCGCATTTTTGCCTGCCGGACAGGTTTTCTATGGTTAGTGGTTCAGCCTCCATACTCTTCAGCCTTTATTTCATCCTTGAATATTATATAAAAAAATCCTGCGGTATGCAATATTTTTATTGCTCCCTGAACCTGATCAGAGAAAAACACAGATACACTTATTATTTCGACATAATAATGAGAAGCTTTACATAAAATCTTATAAATATTGAAATTATCATATAATTATTGTTTATTATGAATGAAAAATTGTTTATTATTGTATCAACATTGCATTTGCGGTAAAATCAACCGTAAAATTCCTTAAAAGCATCTATTGTCAATCGGGTTATAAAAAATTCTATAACAAGGATGGTATTATGGCATCGGGTAACGTAAAAATGGATGTCAGCAAAGGTGTCTGCACAATAACTTTTGCGCATCCCAAAAGTAATTCTCTTCCAGGATACCTTTTAAAGAAACTGGTGGAAGAGATCGATAATGCTGGTAAAAATGAAGATGTGAAGGCAATTATCCTCTCCAGTGAAGGAGAGAAAACTTTCTGTTCGGGTGCATCTTTTGATGAACTTCTGGAAATCAGTAACCTGGAATCCGGTAAAGAATTCTTTATGGGATTCGCAAGGGTGATCAACTCAATGCGAAGGTGTCCGAAAATCATTATAGCGCGGGTGCAGGGTAAGGTTGTCGGCGGCGGTATCGGGATTGTATCGACGGCTGATTACGCACTAGCTCATGAAAGCGCCTCAGTAAGATTAAGTGAATTAAGCCTCGGGATCGGGCCGTTTGTGATTGGTCCTGCAGTCGAGAGAAAAATAGGCGCAGGTGCTTTTGCAGAGCTGACAATTGACACGGAATGGAAATCTTCTGTCTGGGCAATGGAAAAAGGCCTTTTTACAGAAGTTTTTACAGCCATTGGAGATCTTGACGATTCTGTAAGAACATTAGCTGAGAAACTTGCCGGATTCAGTCCGGAGGCAATTACTGAGCTGAAAAAAATGTTTTGGTCAGGTACTGATCACTGGAATACACTGCTTCACCAGAGAGCAGAGATCAGCGGTAAACTGGTTCTGTCAGATTTTACACGAAATGCTATTGCAAAATTTAAAAACAAAAAATAGAATATATTCATATAAAGGATAATACAATGAAGGCGCTTAGAATATTTTTTCTATTCATTTTTGTCTCAGGAATTATGATCCAGGGAAATATTGTCCTTGCTCAGGATTCCCGGGATAAAAAAGCTCTGAAGGTAGATGATTACGGCCGTTGGAGAAGTATCAGGTCTACCGCGATTTCAGATGACGGTTCATGGGTGACATTTTCATACAGAACTCCACATTCAAATGATACTCTGTTCGTAAAAAACCTATTGTCCGGTAAAGAATACGAGATACCGAGAGGTTCGCAGCCGCAGTTTTCGGATGATTCCCGATGGGCTGCATACAGGATAAGCCTTACCTATAAAGAGATTGAAAAGCTGAGAAAGGACAGGAAACCTGTACCGGTTAAAGCTGAATTGCTGGAGTTAGAGACGGGAGAGAAATACAGATATGATAATATAGATGATTTCGAATTTGCAAAAGGATCAGGGCATTTCAAGGTCAAGAAGACCAAAGCGGATCCCAGGGCAAAATATAAGGGTACGGATGTCATATTAAAAGACCTTAGGAAAGGTTACCAGGAACATATTGGCAGTGTTAACGAATGCAGTTTCAATAAAAAAGGAGATTTATTTGCTTATACAATCGATGCGGCGGACAAAACTGGTAACGGTGTTTATATTATCTTTCTTGCAACGAATATCCGAAAGCCTCTTGATAACGGACTTAAAGAGTATTCAAGACTTACCTGGGATGAGGAAGGAAACGCCCTCGCTGTCCTGAAAGGAAGCAAGGAAAAGAAGAATGTTCATAAGGACAATACTCTCCTCGCATTCAAGAATTTTGAGTCAGGTGAACCCGCGAAACATGAATATGATCCATCAAAATCCTTTGATTTTCCCGGTGATATGGTTATCAGTGAAAAGGGGGAACTCGTCTGGAGTGAAAACCTTGATAAAGTGTTTTTTGGGATCAAGGAGCAGAAACCCGAGCTTGAAAAGAAAAAAGACGATCCGCCTGTACCTAATGTCGACATCTGGCACTGGAAGGATGACAGGCTTCAATCAGTCCAGATTCTAAGTGCAAACAGGGATAGAAATTTTACCTATAGATCGGTTTTCAATATTGATACAAAAAGATTTATTCGCCTGACTGATAAAAACATGAAGTATATAAACATTACCCGTAACGGATCCTGGGGTATCGGTAGTGATGACAGGGCTTATATCTCTGATTGGAAAGAGAGACAGGCGGATTATTACCGGATAAATACCGATACAGGCGAAAGAACACTTATGTTCAATGGGCAGAAGAGGACACTGGGACTATCCCCCGACAGCAAAAATTTCATCTACTGGAAAGACGGGCATATCTGGCTTTACAGGATAGAAACAGGGGAAATTATTAACCTGACTGAGAGTTCACCGGTAAGTTTTGTGAATATGGAGTTCGACCGCCCGGGTACAAAACCACCGTATGGTGTATCAGGATGGACTGAAGACAGGAAGAATCTGATCCTGCGGCACAAATACGACCTGTGGCTGCAGCCTCTTGATGGAAGTCCCGCCACAAATCTTACAAAAGGAGCCGGTGCAGAAAATGAGATCAGGTTCAGATATATAAGATTTGACCGCGAAGAAAGGTTTATAGATCTTTCAAAACCGGTATTTCTCTCTGCTTTCGGGCAGTGGACAAAGAAAGCGGGATATTATGTCCTTGAAGGCAGCCGTCTTGAAAAAAAGATATTCGAGGATAAGAGATTTGGAAGATTAACAAAAGCAAAAAATGCTGATAAATTTCTTTTCACGGTTGAGACTTTCAGGGACTTCCCGAATTATTATGTGACTGACAATGCGTTCACAGGTCTAAAAATGATAACAGATGCAAATCCGTGGCAATCCCGCTACAGCTGGGGGCGTAGAATCCTGTTTGAATATACTAATAAAGACGGGGTAAGGCTCCAGGGAACACTCGGTATACCCGACAGTTATAAGGAGGGCCGGAAACTACCGATGCTGGTTCAATTCTATGAGAAGTATTCGCAGAATCTTCACAGGTATGAGCATCCGGTCTACAGGGATACTCCGATGCTGGCCAAATACTGCAGCAACGGATATCTCGTGATGCAGCCCGATGTGCATTTTAATACAGGGACAACCCACTCGGATATGCTGGATTGTGTTGAGGCGGCGGTAAGGAAGGTAATCGAACTGGGTTATGCCGATCCTGAGAGGATCGCGCTGCACGGACACAGTTTCAGCGGCCAGGGGGGAGCTTTTATTGCAACGCAGTCAAAAATGTTCGCCGCTTTTGTTATAGGCGCTGCAGCGACCGACCTGTTAGCAGATTTTAACCAGTTATGGAAATCAGCCGGTACAAATCAGCACAGGTACGATTATTACGGACAGGGCAGATTCGGAACGAATCCATTTGATGATTTCGAGCTTTATAGACATGAATCTGCTGTGTTCCATGCAAGGACTATGGATACTCCATTGATGCTTCTTCACGGTACAGATGACGGTTCGGTTGAATGGCTGCAGGCGGTTGAATTTTATAACGCTCTCAGATTCAACGGTAAACCTGTGATACTATGTTCATATCCGGGTGAAGGGCACCATCTGCGTAAATGGGAGAACCAGATCGACTACCAGACGAGAATGGAACAATTCATTGATCACTATCTGAAGGATAAACCAGCACCGGACTGGATGGTAAGCGGTGTCCCGCATCTGGAGAAGAAGAAATAGGATTAATAAAGTAAATCGAGACTTGCAGGGGCGCGATTAACGCGCCCTTTTTCAGTTAATCAACTCATTTTAAGCGTGGAAACCACGCTCCTACAGAAGAATTGTTGTTATTGAAGAGGGAACAGAATCTCGTTTGATTCACTATCCTTTTGGTTTGTATCTCTCCCTGTCGGCGAAATAGTCCATTATGAACGATCTTTTGCGCAGGATCGCAGTATGCTCTGCCCCGTCGGGGATGTAATAAGAATCACCGTCTCTGTAAATGTTTGTTTCGCCCGAAATAGTCAACTCGAGTTCTCCCTGCAATACGGCTCCCCACTGTGCCCCATGCGAATGTAAGGGTACGGTCACACCTTCTTCAATTATGAAAAAGCAGAGCTGAGTGTCCTCTCCCTGGAGAAGCCACGCCTGAACACCCTCAATCGGTACATCGGCTTCAGGCAGATTCTTTATTATATCAGGATAAAGACTGTTTAACGTTCCCATGGTGCCTCCTTTAAATTTCATGTTAAATCTATGCTGCATCAACTTTTCTGATCACTTTTATACGTTCCAGCACCGGTGGGTGGCTGTAATTCAGGAATACATTCAACGGATGTGGTGTCAGGTTTGACAGGTTATTCTTTGACAGTTTCTTCAGCGCGTCTATCATCGGTCCGCCGCCATCACCAGTTGTAGTTGCCGCAAAGTTATCAGCTTCATATTCGTTCTTTCTTGAGAATATGTTCATGAAGATCGATAAAAACATCTCGATCGGCGAAAAAAGCATCCCGAAAAATATCAGACCTGTATAAATTGACATTTCGTCGATATAAAAAGCTTCATATAGTCCATTATGCGACAGGAATATCGATAACAAAAAGAACACTGCACCTGTATGCAGAATACTAATTATTATTCCTTTCAGGATATGTTTTTTCTTATAGTGTCCAACCTCATGGGCAATAACAGCCACAAGTTCTTTCACCGAATGTTTCTCGATCAGAGTATCAAACAGGGCGATCCTTTTGTTCTTTCCGAAACCCGTAAAAAATGCATTGGATTTAGCAGACCGTTTCGAACCATCCATCACAAACAGCCCTGATAAAGGGTATTTGATTTTATCAGCATATTTGAAGATAGATTCCTTCAGCTCACCATCCTCGAGCGGCGTGAATTTATTAAACAAAGGCATGATCCATGTTGGTGCAATGAACTGGATAAATAGAGTGAAAATTATGGTTACAATCCAGCAGTAGAACCATGCAAGATCACCTGTGAATTGAAAGAATGCGAGGATCCCCGCTAGGAGAGGACCTCCGATAATAACCGCAAGTAATAGTCCCTTTATCATATCGAGAATGAACGTTTTAGGCGTTGTCTTGTTAAATTCGAACCTTTCCTCGATCACAAATGTAGAATATATCGAAAAAGGCAGTGACAGAACAGTCTTGAAAAGCATGAGTACGCCGATATATATCAATCCTGTCCATATTGGATGGAGTGCAAGCTCCCGAGTCCAGGTATCGAGATAGGAGAATCCGCCGAAAAACCAGAATGACAGTATAACTGCAAGATCGAAAGTTGAGACTATCAGCCCGAAGCGGGTATTGGTCTTAGTGTATTCCTGTGATTTATTGTATGTATCCGGATCGTAAACACCCTCGAATTCTTCAGGCAGTCCGGTATTCATAGCTTTAATGTTAAGAACGTCTGTAATAATTTCGATTACATAATCGATCAGGAGAGCAGAGAGTATTATTATTCCATAAATATTCATATTTTGATCTTTTTAAATAGTCAGAATAGTAACAAACAATAAAGAATATATTTAAATTCAGTGTTATTATCAATCGGTATGTTAGAAATGATCAGCAGGTGATGTTCCGGATTATCCCATCACATCATTCTGCTGATCATTTTTCTGCCATTCTTGTTTATATTGAAAACTTATTCATATCTCAAGGCTTTTACAGGATTGGCCATTCCTGCTTTGATCGACTGGTAGCTGACAGTTACCAGAGCTATCAAGACCGATATTAAACCCGACTGGATAAAGGTTAAGAGTGTTATGCTTATCCTGTAGGGAAAGTTCACGAGCCAGAAGGTGGACATCAGGTAATAGGAAACCGGCCATGCGATCACATTTGCAATGAGCACCCATTTAATGAAATCGTTAGACAACTGGATGACAATACTGTCTACAGAAGCGCCGAGTGTTTTTCTGATCCCGATCTCCTTAGTTCTCTGTTCGGCAGTGAATGATGCAAGTCCGAACAGGCCGAGACAGGCAATAATAACTGCCAGGACAGCAAAATATGTGAAGATCGAGCTGAGCCTTTCTTCAGCACGATAGTTCTTGTCGAAATCTTCATCGAGGAAGAAATAATCCAATTCCCTGTTTGGCTCCAGGTCACGGAACTTTTCCCTCAGAAACTGTACGGTCTCGGATACATTTTCAGTGGTAAACCTGACCGAAATATGTCCGCAGAAAAGAGGGTTTACCATTAAAATCGTAGGTTCGATCTGGAGTTTAACGGACTTGCTGTGAAAATCCTTTACAATCCCTATAACTTTACCTTTATTGAAACGGCCTACAACAAGAGTTAACTCCTTATCAATTGCATCCGCTCCCCAACCGAAATCATTTGCTGCAGTCTCGTTTATGATAAAAGCCTTTGCTGAATCCGTCGGAAAATCCCTTGAAAAATCTCTGCCATATATAATTTCCATCCCGTAAGTTTTTATAAAATCCCAGTCAGTAAAAATTGTATCCATCACTTGCGAACCGTCACGCTGGGTTTTGCCTTCGGGGATTATCAGAGGTGCCATGTGAGATCTTCCGGGTATGCTCGAACAGAAACTCACTTCCTTTATATCCGGATTTGTCTTGAGTTCTTCCTTTACGGTTTGAAACCTGATAACGGTATTACGGTCATTTACAGCTATGACAATTATCTGCTCCTTGTCAAATCCCAGGTGCTTGTTCTTCATATAGCTCAGCTGACTCAGCACCACAAATGTACTGATTATTAATGCAATAGAGATTGAGAATTGAAGTACGACCATTACCTTTCTGAAAGTAATACCGCCGCCTTTGCTTAAAAGTCCCTTTAAGACTATCACAGGCCTGAATGCAGAGAGAAAGAAAGCAGGATAACTGCCCGCAAAGATCCCGGTAAATGCTACTATCCCGACAATAGAGGCTATAATCTGCGGATTGTTTAGAGACTGCATACTGAGTGTCTTGTCTGACATACTGTTGAATTGTGGAAGGACAAGCCAAACAATCGTAAATGCCAGCACAAAACTCATGAGAGCCATAAGGATCGATTCACTCAGGAATTGCGTTACGAGGTTCGTTTTAAAAGCTCCGAACACCTTCCTCATACCTACTTCTCTTGCCCTGTTTGCAGATTTTGCGGTTGATAGGTTCATGAAATTTATACAGGCGATAACAAGTATGAATATTGCTATTGCCGAGAAAATATAAATATATTTTATGTCGCTGTTAGGGCCGTTCTCAAATTCAAGGCTCGAGTGGAGATGGATATCTGTCATTTTCTGGAGATGGAGCGTGAAATGAATATTAAATTGCCGGGCCTGTTGGCCGGTTTTCCTTTCGAGAATTTGAGACATCTTTGTCAGTACATCTTCAGGATTTGCGTTCTCATCGATCTGAATATATGTAAAACCTGTTACAGCCAGCCACTGGGCAAGTATCTGCATCCTCAACGCCGGGGGAAATGTAGTGATCGGTATCAGGTAATTAAATGTAAAATGTGAATTTCTCGGAACATTCCTTACAACAGCAGCAACTTCAAGTGTTGCATCTCCCAACTGGTCATACTGCAGAATTTTTCCGATCGGATCTTCATCACCGAAAATTCTCGATGCTACATCCTCTGTTATCACAACCGTATTAGGACGATTGAGAGCCGTTGCTGGATCACCCCTCAGAAATTCATGCTTGAATATCTTAAAAAAAGTCGAGTCTACAAACAGTATTCCTTCTTCCTCAAAATTCTTATCCTGATAGCTTATGAGCGTTCTTCCCTGTTGGAGGATCTGAAGGTTGAATACCCTGGAATATTGTACAATCTCAGGTATCTCTTCCTTGAAAACAGGTGCCATTGCGCCTGAACCGATCGCAAAATGCCTGTTTGCTCCCCCAATCTGACCTTCAGTTGTGATACGATAAATATCTTCATGGTTATCGTGATATTTATCATAACTTTGCTCGTCCTGAACATAAAGCAGTATCAGGATGCAGCAGGCCATTCCTACGGCAAGTCCGAATAGGTTTATCAATGAGAACGTCCTCTGTTTCATCATATTGCGGAATGCCATTTTTATATAATTCCTTATCATCACAGTCTCCTGTTTAATTGTTTTCCAGGTTAGCCAAAAAATATGTTCATATTATCATAAAAGAGCTGTTCGATCTCGTCTTTTTCCATTCCCTTCTGAAGCAATCTAAGAATTGATTCTTTAAATATCCCGGAATCATCCTTGGGTTTTAATGAAAAATCTCTCCTGATTCTGCTTCCCTTTCTTCCATTACTTTCTATGATATCCAGTCTTTCGAGTTCCTGATATGCCCGGGCAACAGTATTGACGGCCACATCGAGCTGCGCCGCCAGCGCTCTTATGGTGGGCAGATTGTCACCCGGCTGCAGATCATTTGCTTCTACAAGCCTTTTTATCTCTCCAATCAATTGCTCATAGATCGGTATATTTGAGTTAAGATTGATCTTCAGCATATTCAAAAACCTTATTGTATTAACACAATGCAATATAATAAGAGATATGTATTAATACAAATAAAAAATGAAATAATTCCTTGTGTTGTCGTAAAATGTTGTAAATATATTACATATCATGGTTGTACAGTTTAAGTTCACGGTCGTTTCTGTGTATATTGTATTAATACGAACGGCTCAGGATTATAGTTTCATCAACATTATAATAATCACTAATGGAAGAATGGAAAAGACCGGTATTCTTAATCAGGTTGATTGTCAAGCGCACTCCTCATATTCTGCCTGTATTCCTGAAAGGATTTTCTGCCTAGTGGAGTCATCTTCAATATAGTATGAGGTCTTCTGCCTACAAACTCTTTTTTTATCTTGATATATCCGGCATTTTCGAGTTTTGTCAGGTGAGAGGATAGATTTCCCTGAGTTAGACCGGTATGGTTAATAAGGAAAATAAAATCAACGCTCTCCAGAATATATAAATGAGTCATTATTAGTAACCTTGCCGGCTCATGAATAGTTTTATCAATGTTCAAAATCGTCTTCAGATTATTCTTTTGGATATTGTCTGACATCATCCCATATTCTCCTTGCGATACTGAGTTTCTTCAGGTATTGGATTTTTATTCAGGAAATTGAGCAGCAGAACTAAACCCGTAATAAAGGGAATTCCACCGGCTATACCAAAGATAATTAATCCTTCAAAAGGTGATCTGACAGTATTACTCAGAATCTCAACCGCAGGAATGCTAATAGTTATTAGAACCGTATATATGTAAAGCCTGATGAAATCTAAATAGTATGCAATAAAACAAAGAGGCAGACCTACAAGCAGCACACTAATTACCATTAAATTCGATAATTCACCATTTACTAAGGACAGTCCTCCCGGGAAAATGCCGGATTTCAAGAGAAAAAGAATTCCTGCAGTGCTTAATATAAATACAGATGAAATAACCAGCTTTTTCTTTTTATCAGACTTTCTTTTTTCACCGAACTTTACCAGGCCCAGCCTGGGTAAGGTGATATTTCTCTTTCCTAAAAAGGTAAAAAGAATAGCGGGTAAAAAAACGATCAATATATTTAATGGCCTTATTATCCCAAGGTTTTCCAGGATTGGTGCAAGACTCAGGCTTATGACAAGCAGTCCAAGTGTGATATCCCATATCCCATCTTTGAAGAATGCTTTATACGCCATCTTTTCGATTTGTTTAAGCTCATTATCAAGCATATATTCTCCGTTAATGTAAGTGTGTATTAAAGAGTTGTTTGTAATACAAACTAATTTACGGCAATAATAACCAATATGTTTCATATAGTCAACAAATATTTCGAAATCGGGTGAATTAATTTTTGATATTATTTGTATTACATAATGTAGGAACAAGTTATTTTTATTTTCGTATTCATTATTAGTGAATAAAAAAGTATCTTCCCACTTATGGTGCAGGGAAAGATAGATCGTTCAATAATATGCATAGTACACTGTTTCCAACATATAATCTTTGTCCGGAGGCAATGAAATACTTCGAGATGGGATATAAGTGCCAGATGGAGGGTGAACTTGAGCTCGCGGAGACCTATTACAAGAAGTCACTGGAAATAGAAGATACCGCAGAGGGGAGAACATACCTCGGTTGGAATTACAGCTTCATGGAAAAGCTCGACGATGCTATATTGGAGTGTAGAAAGGCGATTAAACTCGATCCGGATTTCGGAAATCCTTATAACGATATCGGTTCGTATTTTCTGAAGCTGGGTAACCTCGAAGAAGCTGCAGAATGGTTGAAGAAGGCAAAAGATGCCCCAAGATACGATAATCCCGAATATCCCTATCTGAATCTCGGTAAGGTATACGAATTGAAAGGATTATGGCCTCTTGCAGTCCAGGAATATGAAGGCGCGTTGAAGATAAAACCGGATTTTGAAGCAGCCAAAAACTCACTGGAGAAACTTAAAGCTAATCTCAACTGATAATATCCCTCAGATTTCTACCTTATTATACTTGAATATTTCCTTTTATAGAAATATATTATGACATATTGAAACAGGTTTTTCATAAATCGGCTTAATGATGCAGCAATATTATATTTACAAGAAATACGATGACTCCAAACTGCGGAAAGTAAGGGATTTTTTTGAGAATAACGGCATATCATATATTGAAAAAGATACCTTATCCGAGGAGAGTTCCCGTCAAGAGACTGAGAGATGGTCGGATCTATCCCGGGATATGTTCCCTATAGTCAGGCTTGGATATAAGCTAAGAGTTTTACTATTCAGTCCTACCGATACAGTTCTTAGAAAAATGGTACTTTTTGCTGATAACTCAATAGGTTTTAATGGTCCTGTTAGGATGTACCTTGCTCACTGGTGCCCCGACTGCAGGAATGCCATAGAACTCTTGAATGAATTTGATGTGAAGTATAAAGAAATCGACATTGATGAGGATAGAAAGGCTATCCACAATGTCGTTCGCTGGAGCCTCGGAAGGCAGGTGGTTCCCACAATTCTGATAGGGGATGAATGTGCAATGTTCCATCCCGAAGAAGAGACAATGATAGCCGCGTTTTCGTGATTCATTAATATATCTCCATTCTTTCAGAAAGCTCTTTAAGATCAATTACTGTCATATCTGGTTCAGCTTCTGCAGGAGGTGTGGCCCCGAATCCAGGTCTGTTTGATCTTCTGTTAACCCATACTGTAGTAATTCCGAGATCGTTTGCAGGGCAAATATCGTGGTAAAGGCTTTGAGCAATGTGCAGTATATTCTCTTTTTTGATCCCGAATCTTTTAATAGCCTCAATGAAGTTCTTTTTAGACGGTTTGTAGCTCCCGGACTGCTGGGCAGTAAATACATGTTCAAATTCAATCTGCAGTTTTTCAGCAGAATAAGCAAACAGATCATCATCAATATTTGATATTATTGCGAGCTTGAATCTCGATCTGATTTTTTTTAATGCATCTATTGTATCAGAGAATGGCACCCAGTTCTTTATAGATTGGGAAAAATCATATTTTTCCTGGTCAGAGGGTTTGAATCCAAGTTTTCCACCCAGGCTCATCAATGTCAGTGACAGAATTTCTTTATACAGCAGATAATCGCCGCTCTGAATAGCTGATTCGGTCTCAGCGAATAATTCAAGGATTTTTTCGTCGCTTTCTTTTATCCCGTTGGAATATAGTATCGGTCTAAGTGCATCTATTATACCGGTCTCCCAGTCAATCAGGGTACCGTAACAATCAAAACTGCATATTTCAAACCGTCTGAAGTCCATATTATCTTGAAGCATCATTCGCAACGATCGCCATCTTGTTTCCCTGGGGACTGATCGCAAGGCGGGTTATACCTGATATACCATAATCGGAAAGATCTGCGATCTCAATCCATTCAGTGTCTTTTCCGGGGTGGAATTTAAATAATTTAGATCCTACACCCGTTATTAATATCCTTTCGGGAGTCCAGTCGTAGTGCTCGTTACCTGTTTTCAGTTGGATGATCGTTGTGATTCCTTTTGTTTTCATATCGATCTTTTTTATATATAACTTATTGTCGGTAAATTCCTGAGTGAAACTTATTTCATATCTATCCGGAACCTTCTTCAGACAGCGTCCGATCTTGTTAGTTATCTCATAAAGAGTTTCATTCCCGGTATCGAATACCTGAAGGGAATTTGGACTGCCCAGTATAAACATTGCGACATTCTCATTGTCTGCCCAGGCATGATAACCGACTTTGAGATCATTCTCGAATATGTGTTGGGCTCCCCCACCTATAGCAGGAAATTTACTTAAAGGCTGCCTGCCGTTGTCAGCATTCATCAGCTGGATCACCGAGAAATATTTTTCATCCGGGGTAACAGTCGGAGAGTATTCAGAGATTTCCGCTGTATCTGTCAGCTGCATAAGCTCATTTTTCCGCAAATCATATTTATAGATATCATTCTGGTTTCCGTACTGAGCAGAGAAGAATATTGCCTTTCCATCAGGATGGAAGGATGGTTGATTGTCATATCCGGTCCTTGAAGTGATATTTACGGCGGTTCTGAAAGTGAATGCACCGTTTTTTTGAGTATAATCGATAAGATAAATATCCTGACTGTATGCAGCTGTCGATGAGCTCAAGGCAACTAAAAGCGCTGTGCACGCTGTTTTTCGGAAACTGAATTTCATTGTATTCTCCCGGTTTAATTGTTTTAAGGAATAATCTCAACAATAATAGGAATTATCGAAGATGAAATCAAGATAATATTTAATGGACACCCGCTGAAAGAAAAAATGGAACAAAACTCAAAAAATCCAGTATCTTCTAATAAATAGAAGAAACCGTCTGAAATTTTTTTATCCATATCTTCTAATAAATAGAAGAATTTAACAGGGGAATGAAATGAAGCTATTATCAAGACAGGAAGAGATCGTATTGTTGTCAATCTGGAAGCTGAAGGATAACGCATATGGTGTTACCATCAGAGAGCATGTATCAGAAATCACGGGTAGATACTGGTCGATTGGCGCAATTTATGTGCCGTTAGACAGGCTTGTTGAAAAGGGATTTATCGATCCTATCCAGGGTGAACCTACAGCAAGGAGAGGGGGTAGAAGTAAAAGATATTATTCGATCACTGAAGATGGAATGAAAGCCCTGAGCGAGATCAAGCAGGTGCAGGATGCTTTATGGGACGGCTTTCCCAAACTCGCCGGTGAGAGATCCAAGGTATGACTGGTAAATATAAAAATCCTTCAGGTACAGTAAAACGGTTGTTAAAAATCTTATTGAGAGATTCTGACCATAACGCAATTATAGGAGATTTTGATGAAATATATTGCAATCTGTATGATTCCAGGGGTAAAATATATGCTTATCTCTGGTATTGGAGACAGGTCTTTGTATCAATCCCGGATTTCATTACCGGCTTAACTTACAGAACAGGGGGTATGGTTAAAAATTACCTTACGATCTCATTCAGGAATATTAAAAGGCAAAAAGTGTATACTTTACTGAATCTTTCCGGTCTTGCCATAGGGATGGCCTGCTGTATTTTGATAATGTTCTATGTGATCTATGAAATGAGCTATGACAAATACCATTCAAATGCGGATAATATTTACCGGATGACAGATTATTGCACCATGGCAGGGAACAGTTATCACTATGCAGTTGCTCCGGGAGCCCCTGCACCTGTTTTTGCAGAAGAAATACCCGATATAAGGTCGTTCGTGCGCATATTCAATTTCCAGGGATCTGATGAACAGCAAGCTATGATCTCAATTGATAATAAGAATTTTGAACAAAACGGTATTCTGATAGCTGATTCCACTTTTTATGAAGTGTTTTCCGGGGAGTTTATTTTTGGCGATCCTGCTGAGGTTCTCGACGAACCGGGCAGCGCTGTTTTAACACAGGAGACTGCCGAAAAGATATTCGGCAGTGAAAATCCAATCGGGAAAGTCTTAAATATCTCCTCTTTTCCTGTAAGGGAGGTAAGGATCACAGGTATTGTAAAAGACATACCGGAAAACTCACACTTTTCATATAAAGTTCTAATTTCTTCTTCATCAATAAAGGGGAGATTCCGAAAAGCCCTAATGGAAGAATGGCTGAATATAACTAACTATACATACTTTCTCCTGGAAGAAAATGCCGATACAGAACATGTCGAAAAGAAAATGGCAGATATCTTTGAGAACCATTCCGGACAAGAATCGAGGGAAACCGGGATAATGAAGGAATTCCTTCTCCAAAGATTAACAGATATCCATCTTAAATCACATCTTGAAAGCGAACAGCGGGCCAATGGAAATATATTGTATGTATATTCTTTTTCAATAATAGCTTTTTTTATCTTATGCATAGCCTGCATAAATTTTATGAACCTTCTTACAGCAAGATCAGCAAAGCGCGCTAAAGAAATAGGATTAAGAAAAGTACTGGGTGCAAAAAGAAAACAGCTTATCATCCAGTTCTTGATGGAGTCATTTTTAATGACTGCAGCGGGTCTGGGAATAGGTTCTGTCATTGTAGCATTTGTTCTTCCTGCATTTGCCGGCTTTACCGGTATAGATCCCGGTTATGCGGTTTTAAATTCCGGGGCATTTTTCATCATTATTCCGGTTATGATGATTTTTACCGGCTTATTAGGAGGATTATATCCAGCAGTTTTTCTAACCGGATATATTCCTGCTAAAGTCATGAAGGGGAATTTTCTGAGAAGTATGGGTAAGAGACCTGTTCTAAGAAATATACTTGTCGCGTTTCAATTCACGATCTCAGCCTCATTGATTGCGGGAACATTAATCGTGGCGGACCAGCTTGATTTTATGAAGAACATGGATCTGGGTTTTAAAAATGACCAGGTTCTGGTTGTTGCGGTAAAAGAATCAAGTACAGTTAGAAATTTTAAAAATATAAAAAATGAACTGAGTAGTAATCCCGGAATCAATGAGGTTTCATTCTCATCAAGTATACCGGGAATGAGGATGGGTGTCTGCGCTTTTGTACCGGAAGGATTTAGTGAAAGCGAGACATTCCTGATGGACACTTATTATGTTGATGAAGATTTCTTTATTACTTATGAAATGAGTCTGATTTACGGGAGGAACTTTTCCCCGGAGATATCAACTGATGCTGATAGATCATTTATAATTAATGAGACGGCTGCTGAAAGGATGGGATTCGGGAGTGATGCAGTCGGAAAAGAGCTTTCTAATTTGACGAACGGCCGACAAGGAAAGATTATTGGTATTATTAGTGACTATCACCACAGGTCACTTAAAGAGGCTGTGGAACCCATGGTGCTTGGCTATAGGTCCGGGGGAGGTCCAAGAATCTCAATTAGGATCGGAACTGAAAATATTTTGGAGACTATCAGTTATTTAGAGGATAAATGGAAGAAGTTTGAGCCCAACCGGAGTTTTACTTTTTATTTCCTTGATGAATATTTTAACACCCAGTATTCTGCAGAAGAGAGAATGAGCAGGATATTCGGATATTTTACATTTCTTGCAATTTTGATAGCTTGTCTCGGAGTGATTGGGCTATCATCATATACTGCTGAGCAAAGAAGAAAAGAAATAGGAATCAGAAAAGTCCTTGGGGCTTCGATCGAAACACTTATGCTCGGATTTTCCAGGAATTTTCTCATACTTGCACTTATCTCTAACACTATTTCAATTCCTGTAACATACTTTCTGATTGGCAATTACTGGCTGGATAATTTTGCATTCAGAACTAATATAGGAGTAGGAGTATTCTTGATTACAGCATCAGTTCTGACATTGATCGTTTTATTAACGGTAAGTTACCAGTCATTGAAAACAGCTTATACAAATCCGGTTGATTCGATTAAACATGAGTAAAAACAATACCAGAGGAGTCCATGAATATGAAAATATCACTTATTACGACCTGTCTCTGCATTATTATTCAATTATCAACATCAGTTGTTTGTACTGCGCAGACAAATGATAGTGATAACAGTAAATTCCCTGTGTTAACGGGTAAATACCTCGGACAGAAACCTCCAGGTATCATAGCAGAAAAGTTTGCGGAGGGTATAATTCCAAACGAACAGATCAAAGCTCTTGGCGTTTCTTTTACACCGGAAGCAGATGAATTATATTTCAGTTCCTGGAGAAAGAATCCAAGAGCTGTGATTATGTACATGAAGATAGACAATGGCAAATGGACGGCACCTGAAATCATGGAATTTTCCAGAGATTATATGTGCTGGGACCTGAACCTGTCTCCGGATGGTAAAAAAATGGTATTCAGCTCGAAAATGCCGTTAGAGGGTACGGAGGAGACAAAGGACGGGAATATATGGATGATTGAAAAAGACGGAAATGGGAATTGGGGTAAACCACAATACCTCAGCTCGATCGTCAATACTTCCGAGGATGAAGTTCATCCTACAATCGCAGAGAATGGAAATATATATTTTTTTGCAGGATATGATGGAGGTATTGGCTCGGCAGATATATATTGCACTGAATTTGTCGACGGGGAATATGCTAAGCCGGTAAATGTAGGAAAAGGAGCTAATTCGCGCGATTCGGAACTGGATCCATTTATCGCTCCGGATGAAAGCTATATGATCTTTCATTCAAGAAAACCGGGAGGATACGGAGAAAACGATCTATATATAACTTTCAGAAATGAGGCTGGAAAATGGTCGGATGCTGTGAATATGGGTGAGAATGTGAATTCTGAATTCACGGATTACTGCGGCAGAGTAACATCTGACGGAAAATATTTGATCTTTTCCAGGAAGGTTGAGGGAAAAACACTGTTTTTCTGGGTAAGTGCTGAAGTAATAGAACATCTTAGAATCAACAGAGAACAGTAAGATTTACTGAATTATGAGTTACAGAAAATACCCTGAAATAGCCCGATGGTTGTTAACAAGGCTTCTTCGACAAAATGACCATAATGCAGTAATTGGTGATTTCGAAGAGGTGTATTCTGATATTTATGATTCCAAAGGCGGACTATACGCATATTTATGGTACTGGCTTCAGGTTTTCAGGTCTTTCCCAAAGTTTCTGAACAATATGATCAGAAGGAGTAATGCAATGTTCAATAATTATCTGAAGATCACGATCAGGACAATATCAAGACATAAATCGTATTCATTTATAAATGTTTCGGGACTTGCTGCAGGAATGGCCTGCTGTATTTTGATAATGCTTTTCATCAATAATGAATTCAGCTATGATGATTATCATGAAAAGGCGGACAGGATATACCGCCTTGTAGACGATATATATGCACCGGGAAGAGGTGTTTTAGAAACTGCAACGAGTTCGACCAGATTCGCACCGTTTCTTTTACAGGAGTTTCCTGAGATTAAAAATGGTGTCAGGTTCCTACAGAGGAGAAGATTGGTCGAATTCAATGAGAAGAAGATCTTCGAGGATAATTGTTTTTATACCGATGCTTCAGTTTTCAGTGTATTTTCCTTCAATCTGATGAAAGGCGATCCTGAAACAGCGCTGAGTGATCCCAGGACAGTTGTACTAAGTGAGAGTATTGCAGCAAAGTACTTTGAGAGTGAATCTCCGATGGGTAATACTCTCAGAATAGATAATACGGATTATAAAATAACCGGTATCATGAAGGATGTACCCGCTAATTCACATTTTATTGCGGACATATTTATTTCGATCGAAACACTGATACAGATCCCGAATGTTAAGAGAAATTTTTTTGATAACTGGGCCAGACATGAATTCTATACCTATCTTCTTTTAAAAGATGGCAGTGATTACAAGGTGTTAGAATCAAAATTGCCTGCTTTCATTGAAAAACACGCAGCAGAAGATATAAAGACTATCCTGGGCGGAAGTCTTGAGGCACATCTCCAACCGCTTAAGGATATATATCTAAGATCCGACAGGTTTATGGAATTAGGTCAAAATGGAGACATAAAATACGTTTATATATTTTCTATAATTGCTCTATTCATACTTATAATCGCATGTATTAACTTTATGAATCTTTCAACAGCCCGGGCTGCCAATCGTGCGAAAGAGGTTGGTTTGAGAAAAGTGGCAGGTGCCTGCAGAAATCAACTTATCAGACAATTTATGGGTGAATCATTCATCTTTACTGTGTCAGCTTTATTGATATCACTTTTCCTCGTCTTGCTGATATTTCCTTTTTATAATTCACTCACAGGAAAGGATTTCGGTTTCGATGATCTTTTAAGCCTGCCCATATTGGCCGGTTCATTTACCATATTGTTCTTTGTTGGTTTTTTTTCAGGAAGTTATCCTGCATTGTTTATCTCCCGGTTTCAGCCTGTAAAAATCCTGAAAGGTGACTTGAGTGCAGGTTCGAAAAGCTCATCACTCAGGAAGGGTCTTGTAGTATTTCAATTTACACTTTCTATAATTCTTATTGCCGGTACCGGGCTTGTTCTAGATCAGGTAGATTATCTGAAAAATAAAAAAATCGGTTTTGACAAAGAACATGTTGTTATTTTGCCAATCAGGCTGATGGCAGTCAGGAGCAATTACGAGTCGGTAAAATCCGAGCTTCTTCAGAATCCCAATATACTGAGTGCAACAGTGTCTATTGGATATCCGGGAGAAATAGTAGCTGGTGATGCAATAACGATTGTAAGGCCTGAAGGGGACCTGAAGACGACTGTGGCGATGTTCTATACAGATCATGATTTCATAAAGACTATGGGAATGAAGTTAGTTTCAGGCAGGGATTTCTCAAAGGATATAACAACAGATGCAGAAGAGGCATTTATAATAAATGAGGCGTTTGTCAAAAATTACCAGATTGAGAATCCCCTCGAGACAAGGTTTATGTGGGGAGATAAACAGGGGAGAGTTGTTGGTGTCGTGAAGGATTTTCAATATAAAACGCTTAAAAATGAGATAAGTCCGCTTGTTATACATATCGCGCCAAACAACACAAGAATATTTGCAGCAAGGATAAAACCTGAGAATATTTCCGAAACCCTTGATTATATACAGGAAAAATGGATTGAGCTCAATCCCGGGTATCCTTATGAGTATTCTTTTCTGGATGAGACTTTCGACAAGATGTACAGGTCGGAAACGAAACAGGGCCAGATTTTTACTTATTTCTCAGGTCTTGCAATCTTTATCGCTTCTTTGGGATTGTTCGGCCTCGCATCATTCCTGATCGGACAGAGAACAAAGGAAATAGGGATAAGGAAATCTCTTGGGGCATCAGTAAAAAGCATATTGATGCTGGTCTCAAAAGAATTTACGATTCTGATCCTTATTGCAAATATTATCAGTCTGCCTGCTTCTTATATGCTAATGAGCAAATGGCTCCAGAATTTTGCATACAGGGTAGATATGGACTGGAGAATCTTCGTACTTTCAGGAGTATTCGCACTTACTATTGCAGTATTAACAGTCAGTTTCCAATCAATAAAGGCTGCGCTTGTGAATCCCGCGAACACACTCCGCCACGAATAGGAAAAATCCGAAAAATTCTGCAACCATTCCGGACTATCTTCGTCTAACATAATAAATATCCATTTGTGATAATAATGTCTGAGGGAGAGTTATATGAATCTTTTATCAAGATCGGAAGAGATAATGCTTCTGACGATACTTAAACTCAAAGAGAATGCCTATGGTGTTAGTATCAGGGAGCAGATAAGGATTGATTCAGGAAAGACCTGGTCATTTGCATCGATTTATCAGCCCCTTGACAAGCTCACAAAAAAAGATTTTGTCAGAAAACTTAAAGGTGAACCGACACCTGAACGCGGTGGAAAGAGGAAATATTACTACGAAATCACTCAAGAAGGGAGAAATGCTTTACTTGAAATTAAAAAGGCTAACGAGAGTTTCTGGTCTGGTATACCGGAAATTGCAGGAAAATAGCAGGATCGAATGAGAAAGACTAAAGATTATAATACTTCTTTAGGGGAAAAGATACTCCAAAGACTTATAGGTCAGAATGAATACTCTGAAAGAGTTGGAGACATTCAGGAAGTTTATTCTCATTTGAGGAAGACTGGTGGAAAAATTCGGGCTAAAGTCTGGTACTGGACCGAGATCGTGAAGAATATTGTCTCAACACTGATAAACAAGGCAAACCGGAGCGTCACAATGCTTAAAAACTACTTCAAAATTGCAATTAGAAATACTTTTAGGTATAAAGTCTATTCTATTTTAAATATTATTGGTTTATCACTCGGGATAGCAGGTTGTATTTTGATACTGTTATATGTGAAATTCGAATTCAGTTACGATAAATATCACAAGCACTCTGACAATATTTACAGGGTTTATATGGAATTCCCTTACTTTTACAAGGGAACTAATTTATGGGCAGGTACTTGCGGCCCATTGGCTAAAACTCTTTTAGAGGAATATCCTGAGGTTATCTCAGCAGTAAGGTTAGAAACTACTGATGAAATCCTGGTTTCATATGGTGAAAATAAATTTCTCGAAAACAAATTCTTCTATGCGGAGCCAGACCTGTTTAATATATTCTCCTTTCAGCTCACTGAAAGAGATCCGGTTAAAGCCCTGGAGGATCCATATTCAGTAATAATCAGCAGGAGAATGGCTGAAAAATATTTTGGAGGAGATAATCCGGTTGGAAAGATACTCACTGTAAAAGCTAAATATGATCTTAAGGTAACCGGGATATTAGATGATATACCTGAAAACTCTCATTTCACAATGGACTTCATTGTCCCCTGGGAGATACATGAGACCTTGACGGGGATCCCGTTTTCTTCATGGTACCAGACCGGACTTTATACATATATTCTTCTTGAAGAAAATGCTTCACCGGCCGACCTGGAAGCAAAACTGCCGGTTCTCCTGAATAAATACTGGGATGGTAATGGCAAACCGAAGGATAGGTATCGTATCCAGGCTATGACTGATATACATCTTCATTCAAACATGCTGAATGAAATTCAGGAAAATAATGATATAAAGTATATTTATATGTTGACGGGGATCGCTGTATTGATCATTTTCATTGCCTGTTTCAATTTTATGAATATGGCAACCGCTCGCTCTTTAAAACGGGCAAAAGAAGTCGGTATCAGAAAGGTAGCAGGCGCTCAGAAGAAACAACTTTTAAGGCAGTTCTTGTGTGAGTCTTTTGTTCTTACATTGCTTTCGTTTCTTGGGGCATTGGTAATTGTATATTCTGTACTTCCGGTTTTTAATTCGTTTATCGAAAGGGATCTAACCTTATCGATAGCGGATTTAGTTGGAAATATATCCTGGTTTGCAGGTATAATTATTCTCGTCAGTCTTATAGCAGGCAGTTATCCGGCCTTTTTACTTTCTGCATTTAAGCCGGTGAATATCCTCAAAGGAAGCATAAAAGGCGATCTAAAAGGAAAAACTGTTAGAAATATCCTGGTTATAGCACAGTTTTCGACTTCAATAGTATTAATTATTTCATCGATGGCTATACAGCATCAATTATCCTTTATCAAAAGTAAAGATCTTGGATTGGACAGGGATAATATTGTAACGGTCAGACTCCAGGATAGGCTGGCAAGAGACAATATAAATATTATCAAAGCGCAGCTGATCGAAAATCCTGAAGTGGTGGCATGCTCATCGTCCAGATAGCTGCTTTTTGGTGGTATGTCTCAAACCAGGGCACGGTGGCCGGAAAATAAGGATGAGGACAATTTTCTTCCGATCTACGTAAATACAGTTGACTATGGCTTTCTGGAGATTTATGGAATAAAGGTAACTGAAGGGAGAGATTTCTCAAAGGATTTTTCATCTGACGCGGCAGGAGCATTCTTATTGAACGAGTCTGCCGTAAATATGGTGGGATTCAAAGAACCTGTCGGTAGAGATTTTATTCTTTCAGGTCACTTTAAGCAGAAAGAAGGGAAGATTGTTGGTATTATGAAAGATTTTCATTTTCAATCACTTCGATTGAAAATTGAACCTATCCAATTTCTGCTTGATGAAGAGACTGCTAACAGCTATCTGTCAATAAAGATTAAACCGGACAATATTCCGGAAACTCTTGAATTCATTAAGAGCAGGATT
Organism: bacterium; assembly: GCA_028278455.1. Lineage (GTDB taxonomy): Bacteria > SM23-31 > SM23-31 > SM23-31 > SM23-31 > JANQEH01. Next base: position 4,611 of record JANQEH010000171.1, on the reverse strand, counting down.
GCCGGCTTCTCACCGAATTATCCCGTAGAATACGAGTTCTTTAATGAGTTATTCGACAGAGCTTATAAATCTGAACAAAAGCTTGGGCAGATTATGAATCTGTTTTCGGCTCTGACAATAATTATTGCCTGTCTCGGATTACTCGGTCTTTCATCTTATATTGTTGAACAGAGAATGAAAGAAATAGGTATCAGAAAAGCTTTAGGAGCTTCTTTTAAAAAGATAATCAATCTCCTTTCTCTTGAGTTTTCGTTTTGGATTATTCTGGCAGTATTGATTGCATGTCCAACTGCGTATTTCATAGTCACTAACTGGTTATCAGGATTTTCATACAGGGCTGAATTAAGTCCGGTTATTTTTATATCGGCCGCATTATTTGTGATATTGATTGCATTGGGAACTGTCAGTTTTCATTCGGTGCGAGCTGCTCTGACTAAGACCGTAAATACACTCAGATATGAATAGTACAGATTTCAAAGATAAGCCACCAAGAATTCCGGAGTGGATAATAAAAAAGCTGCTCATAGAAAGGGAATTCAACGAGAGATCAGGGGACCTCGATGAGGTGTTCTATAATATGAAAAAACTCAAAGGGGTAAAACGGGCCTCACTGTGGTACTGGATGCAGAGTCTGGCAATTTTGCCGGGATTTCTTGGTGATAATCTATACAGGAGCTCTATCATGCTTAAAAACTATTTAAAGATTGCGGGGAGGAACATCCTGAGACAAAAAGGATTTTCCTTTATTAATATTTCAAGCCTGGCAATTGGACTTGCTTCATGCATGCTGATACTACTCTGGGTACAGGATGAGATCGATTATGACAGACATCATGAAAAAGCAGATAATATTTACAGGGTAATTACTGAGAACAGGAATGTCGATCCTTACAGTCACTCTTACAGCGTTTGTACCCCGTTGGCGCCGGCTTTAAAAGCCAACTATCCTGAGATCCTGAATTCAGCAAGATTTCGTGGGGGTGATAAAGTACTGGTTAAATATGGAGATATCCGGAATTTTGAATTGAATGGAGCTTTCGGAGATCAGACTCTGCTGGAAATATTTACATTTGAATTCATATCAGGAGAGCAGTCAAACGCATTGATAGATCCATTTTCTATCGTTATTACAAGAGATTTTGCAGATAAATACTTTGATAATGACAACCCTGTCGGGAAAGTGTTGAATTTAAAAGACAAGTTCAACTACACGGTAACCGGTGTTCTGGAAAATCCTCCACAGAACTCAATGTTCGCATTCGATTTTGTTATTCCATTCGAGAATTACAGCCGTTTTATTAACCAGGACTTAAGCTCAAACTGGGGGTGGTACAGCGCATTCAATGCTTTTGTTCTGGTGCATGAAAACGGCGACTACAGGGAGATCAGCCGTAAGATAGAGGGGATACAGATGGCAAATGACCAGAATTCAAATAATCATATCGGGCTCAAGCCTTTCAAGGATTCTTATCTATACGGTTTAAATGGTGAAGGAGCCATTACAGGTGTCATTACCTTTTCAGCCCTTGCAGCATTTACGTTAATTATTGCGTGTATCAATTTCATGAACCTTTCCACGGCACGTTCTTCAAGAAGGTCGATAGAGATCGGTTTGAGGAAGGTGGCTGGCGCAAGAAAAAATCATCTTATTCTGCAATTTCTGGGTGAGGCGATGTTGATGTCTTTTATCGCAGCCTTTCTTGCTTTAATTCTTTGCTTTCTTCTGCTTCCGGTTTACAACGACCTTTCAGGAAAACAGCTTGAGCTTGATATTTCCCGAAATATAATACTCTTCCTAAGTATTTGCGGAACAGCGATACTTACCGGAATAATTGCGGGAAGTTATCCGGCATTTTATTTGTCGTCTTTTCAGCCGGTGAAGATCCTGAAAACCACCATAATTACTAGATCTGGTAAAAGTTCTTCTCTTCTAAGAAGGATGCTGGTTATAACCCAGTTCTCCATTTCAATAATTCTTATTATCAGCTCAATGGTGGTCTACAGGCAGCTTGAATACATAAGAAATAAGGATCTCGGTTTTGAAAAAGAACACCTGCTCTATGTTGAGATGAATGACGGGATCAAAGAGCATTATGAGTCAATTAAGAATGAGTTGCTTAATAATCCGGGCGTTCTGGGTGTGTCGAAATCGTCGAGTATTCCGGGCCTGTGGACTAACAGTGCGGGAGACCTTGACTGGGAAGGGAAGCCTGATGACGTAAGAGGTTCAATGGATTTCAGGTCGGTTGGATTGGATTATTTTTCGACGGTTGGTCTCGAATTTATCGAGGGAAGGCCGTTCTCGAAAGAGATTACGACAGACATGAGTCAAGCTTTCATCATCAATGAAACGGCGCTTGAGCTTTTGCAAATGGAATCCCCGGTAGTTGAAAAGTCCTTCCGGATGTGGCAAAGAAGGGGAAAGATCATAGGTGTAGTAAAAAATGTACATACAAGATCCCTGCATTCGGACATCAATCCCCTGTTCTATACAGTCTGGCCATATTTTGATAATTACGAGTTAATAAAGATAAATTCCGGTAATATATCATCAACGATAGACTACATAAAAGATATACATGAAACATTGAATCCGAATTATCCCTTCGACTATTCGTTTCTCGATGAGAGGATTGAGACAAGGTATAATTCAGAGAAAAAACTGGGTGAGATATTCAAGTATTTTACTATTCTGGCAATTCTGATCTCGTGCCTTGGACTATTCGGACTTGCTTCATTCACTGCTCAGAGGAGGACAAAAGAGATAGGTATCAGGAAAGCGCTCGGATCTTCATCGGGAAATATTGTGACACTGATATCAAAAGAATTCACAGTTCTTGTTATTATATCTAATATAATTGCATGGCCTGTTTCATACGTAATGATGACTAAATGGCTGGATGATAATTTTGTTTATCACACTGATATTGGAATCTACCTGTTCATTATCGCCGGTATAGCGGCATTTACTATTGCGCTACTTTCAGTAAGTTTTCAATCAATCAGAGCCGCTATGCAGAATCCTGTAACTTCCCTGAGATATGAATAAGAGAAATTGTCTATTAAATTCTAGATGCCCCGTATTTGCGGGGCATTTTTTTTGAATTTATATTGATAAATTAATTAATTTGGAGTAAAATATAATAAAAATAAACAGTTACTGTATATGAAATCTGATGTAATCATAATAGGTGGAGGGATAATAGGATTATCCTGTGGAATGAAACTGCTTGAGAGACAGCCCCGCCTGAAAGTGTGCATTCTCGAGAAAGAGGACGGCATAGCGAAGCATCAGACCGGGAACAACAGCGGTGTAATACATTCCGGTATATATTACAAGCCGGGAAGCCTGAAAGCGAAGAATTGCCTCGAAGGGTACAGAATGCTGCTTGATTTTTGCGAAAATGAAGATATTAAGTATGACATTTGCGGAAAAATCATTCTTGCTGTTGAGGAAAGAGAGAGAGAGACTTTACATTTTCTATTTAACAGGGGCAAAGAAAACGGTCTTGAAAACCTCAGGCTGATCAGTAGAGAGGAAATACAGGAACTTGAACCACATGCAAAGGGGATTGAGGCTATTCACGTACCACAGACAGGAATCGTATCATTCATTGAGATTTCCGAGGCTTATACTCGGAATATCAGAATAAAAGGCGGTGAAGTTTTCCTGAGTGAGAAGGTTATAGGAATTAAGGGATGCTCAAAAAACGGCCTTGAAGTTATCACAGAAAGCAATGTATATAACGGGGAACTTGTTATAAACTGTGCAGGTATATACTCTGACGATATTGCAAGGCTGACAGGAAATAATGTTTCTATGAAAATAATCCCTTTCAGAGGTGAGTATTATAAGATCCGCGAAGCGAGTAAACACCTGATAAAAAATCTTATTTACCCTGTACCTGATCCGTCTCTGCCTATGCTGGGCGTGCATTTTACCCGTTTGATATCTGGAGAGATAGAAGCTGGTCCGAATGCGGTGTTTGCTTTTTCAAAAGAAGGTTACCGTAAGACCGATATAGTATTAAAAGAATTGTTTGGATCGCTTTTTTATCCCGGATTCAGGAGGCTTGCGGGAAAATACTTGAAAACCGGAATAATGGAGATTAGGCGCTCATTCTCCAAGAAATTATTTACACGATCTTTACAGAGGCTTGTCCCGGAAATCAGGGAAGAAGATATTGAGAGGGCAGGTGCAGGAGTCCGGGCCCAGGCATGTGACATTTCAGGCAAACTTATTGATGATTTTATCTTCACTGAAGGTGATGGTATTATCAATGTCCTGAATGCACCTTCACCAGCTGCAACATCATCACTTTCCATTGGCGAAACTATAGCCGGAATGGCGCTTGAAAGGCTTGAAATCTAAAACAGTTAATATTGATTTTTGATGTTTTTTCATTTATATTTACAGTTCTTTTCAAAAACAACGGAGAAAACATGAGTAACTTTCTAAGATCATTAATAGTAGTTATAGTTTTATATATGCTTCACGCTAACGCATCTGCACAGGAACCCCAGCCACCCAGAGAAGGAATGGTTAGGCTGAATTTCCAGCTTTCATCCTTCGCGAACACAGCAGGTTATCCCCCGGAAAGTATTATCACA
>JANQEH010000150.1 GCA_028278455.1 bacterium | reverse complement strand
ATCAGAGATTCCAGAATAGTAGGAGTGGTAAAAGATTTTCACTCTTCATCAATGCATCGTGAGATAGCTCCATTTTTTTTCAAAATCTACAGGCCCTGGCATAGATTCACTTTTATCAAGATAGAAAGTGAAAATATAAGCAGGACATTAGCTGAAATAAAGAATGTATATAAAGTTTACGCTCCCGATTACCCTTTTAAATATGAATTTCTGGATGATGTATTTAATAGGATGTATAAATCCGAAACACAACTGAGCAGGATCTTCACAATATTCGGTTCGCTAGCTATCTTCATTTCTTGTCTGGGACTTATAGGTTTAGTATCCTACTCTTTAGAACAAAAGACGAAGGAGATCGGAGTAAGAAAGGTACTTGGCGCCTCAGTGAGCCAACTCATGGTTAAAATGTCCGGCGATTATAGCAAATGGATAATACCGGCAAGCATAATTGCATGGCCGGTATCCTGGTTTATTATGAACAAATGGCTGCAGGAATTCGCCTATAAGATCGATATTCACATATCGTTTTTTATCAATACGGTCATTATAACTTTATTTATAGCTTTGTTCTTAGTCAGCTACCAGGTGTTCAGGTGCGCATCTGTCAATCCGGCAGAAACGTTAAAAAATGAATAGACTGAAATGAAAAATAATCCTTATGAAAGACCTCAGGGTATCCTGAAGCGAAGCCTGCATAGCATGGTAAAATACTCGGATAAAAAATTTCTGGTTGGGGACATGGAAGAAGAATTCAGTGAAAAGGCAGCTAAACACGGGGTGTGGCGGGCTCTGATCTGGTTTTTTTTCCAGATAATCATTTCAATACCGTATTTCACAAAGAATACTCTTTACAGGAGCACTGCAATGTATTACAGCTATATTAAAATCGCAATAAGAAGTTTGTTGAAATATAAGGTCTATTCCATAATCAATATCTTCGGGCTTGCATTGGGGCTATCAGTTTTTATACTTGCGGCAGCCTATACTTTTTTTAATAATTCATTCGAAACTTTTCATGAAAACTCAGATAAAATTTATGGAATCATACAGGTTACAAGATCCGAGAATGAAGGAGATCTGCATAAAGCTGCAGTCGCCGCACCCTTCGTTCCTGCTATGCTGGATGAATTTCCTGAAATCGAATTAGCAGTAAGATATACAAGAATAAGTAAAACGATCGTCAAACACGGGAACAACTGCTTCTATGAGAACGCGTTGTGGTATGTCGATCCGGGATTTCTAAAATTGTTGAATTATAAAATGGTTGAGGGTGATTCCAGTTCAGTACTCTCCAATCCCAATTCCATCGTTCTTTCAGAACGATCTGCTATAAAATACTTCGGAGATGAAAATCCGGTCGGTAAATTTCTGACTCTTAATAATGAAGTTGATGTCATGATTACCGGAGTCGTCGAGAATCCTCCAACAAACACAGCTATACAGTATGACTTTCTATTGTCACTGGAGACCTTAAGGAATTTTTACAGCTGGTTGGATGACTGGAGTGTAATTTCAAGCCTCGGTGCGTTTATCCTGTTACACGAAAACATAGATCCGGAAAGTGTTGAAAAGAAATTCCCGGCATTCGTCGACAAACATTACCCCGCTGCTTTTGATGCTCTCAAACGTGTTTACCTTATGCCGTTCCAAGATTTTTACAGGGCTGTAGACAGTCTTGACCTGAGATCGGATATGGTATATATAACTCCATATGTTGTTGTCTATTTCTTTATTGCCATGGCGTTTATCCTGCTCGCTGTTGTCTGCATCAATTTTATAAATCTCTCAACTGCAAGGTATATGATCCGCTCAAAAGAGGTGGGGCTGAGAAAAGTCATCGGCGCAAAAAGGAGCCAATTAATAAAACAGTTCTTAGGTGAATCCCTAATACTATCACTCCTTGCGCTTCCTGCAGCTGTTCTGATATATGAATTTATAAGACCGGCTTATATAAACCTTGTCGGTTTTGACATGGATCTGAATATCCTGAGTTATCCGGCTCTTTCTGTTTTTCTGATAGCTTTTACAATCTTTATCGGGCTGACGGCAGGTATATATCCGGCTTTCTTTTTATCTTCATTAAAGCCGGTAGAGATAATAAAAGATAAGCTCCCCGGCGGCAGAAAAAGTTTCAGCCTGAGAAAGCTTCTTGTAGTATCACAATTTGTCTTGTCGATAATTCTTATAATACTTTCAATTGCCGTAAAAAACCAGATGTCGTTCCTTAAAGAATCAGAATTCGGACATAATAGAAATAATATCCTGCTTGTCCAAATACCCTCCGAGGCCTCAGAATATACCGGCATTCTGAAGGAAAGTTTTCTCAGGTATCCTGAAATCACTTTTGCAGCAACTTCACTTAACAGACCTATGAAGTGGTGGCAGCAGACTCTTGTTATCCCTGAAGGATTTAACGAGGAGAACGCCTGGACAGTGAGCTGGTATGGTGTGGGTTATGATTTTATAGAAACAATGGAAATGGATATTATTAAAGGTAGAAGCTTCTCGGAAGAATATAATGATGAAAACAGTTTTGTTATCAATAAAATGGCGGCTGATCAACTTCAATGGGATGATCCGGTTGGAAAACAGATTACCAGGGCTGGAAAAACCGGAACGGTTATCGGAGTAGTTGAGGATTTCCTTTTTTATGATGCTCATTTTCTTATTACTCCATCTATTTTATACCTAAGTAATAAGTCAAATTATATTTTGCTCAAACACACCTCCGGCAATTCACAGAACATCGAGAATTATGTCAAAGATCAGTGGAATACTGTCCTGCATGATCTTCCGATCGAACAGGCCACTTTAGTAGAAGAATATAATGAGAGTTACAGGTATGTTCCAACCATGTCGCTGGTCTTTGCATTTATCGGAGGTTTTGCTATCTGCATTTCATGCCTTGGATTATTCGGACTGGCTTCCTTTTCTATCAGCAGGAGGACTAAAGAGATAGGTATCCGAAAGGTACTCGGTTCCTCTGTCAACGGTATAGTCAAACTGCTTGTATCGGACTTTATGCTGCTTGTCCTGGTTTCAAATGTGCTGGCAATCCCGGTTTCTGTCTTCGGATTAAGGCTATTTCTGCAATGGGCGTGGAAATACAATACTGGTGTCGACTACAGCTATTTCGTTATAGCTACCGGTCTGACAATCATGACAGCTATTATTGCTGTGATCTTTCAGACTGTAAAAGCGGCCTATTCTAATCCCGTCGATTCGCTCAGAAATGAATAACTGTATTCAGAATATTCCGGACTATTTACTACTTCTTCATAAAGATCCTGCTTATATAATTGTAAAGCAGGATCAAGTACACGACAGTATCTATTAAATGGTTGTATCCTGTATCTTCCGGAACCGGAAAATTCCCTTAATAAGTAAAATATATCATCTTTATTTAAATAAGGTCTTACGGTAGTGGTCCTCAATTCATACTCAATATTGCTATCTACAAGCAGTCCTATGCTTTCCTTAATCCTGTCTGTTTTTGCCTTTATACCTGTTAAATATTCGTATTTATAATATGGAGCTTTGATATCAAGGGCAATATGATCTACCAGATCTTTACGGATGATGAGTTCTATCCTGTCAGGATAACTACCGTTAGTATCAATTTTTATTTTGTAATTTATTTTTCTGATATTTTCCAAAAGCTCAAGAAGATCGGGATGGATCGTAGGTTCTCCCCCGGTTATCACTACACCCTCGATTACTTCCTGATTCTTGACAAGGTACTCCCATATCTCCGGTATAGCTGTAATTGCGGAATCAGATACCTGATCAACCAGTTCCGGATTATGACAGTACGGACAACGGAAATTGCATCCGGCTGTGAATATAACCGCAGATATCATACCGGGATAATCCACAAGCGATACCTTTTGAAAGCCGCCTATCTTCACAACTTCAACATCTTTCTCAATGCATATTCTTCCTGCTTGCCATTATTCCACTGATTTACCGGCCTGAGGTAACCTACAACCCTTGAATATATTTCACAATTACACGAGCATTCCGGACATTTCTGATGCTCCCCGCTAATATAACCGCATGACGGACATACACTGAATGTCGGAGTGATTGAAAAATAGGGGATCTTATATTTTGTACACAACAACCTGACCATTTTTTTCAATGCTCTGGTATCATGAACTCTCTCCCCAAGATAAAGGTGCTGAACCGTCCCTCCCGTATATTGCGACTGAATATCATCCTGATGATCCAACATCGCAAATAAATCATCAGTAAAACCGACCGGCAGCTGACTCGAATTAGTGTAGAACGGATTTTCAGGAATACTTCCGGAGGACAGTTCATTTGCGAATTTTATTCCCGGGAATCTTTTTCTGTCTAATAAAGCAAGTCTGTATGATGTCCCCTCAGCAGGTGTCGCCTCAAGGTTATAATTATTCCCCGTCTCTTCCTGGAATTCGATCAAAACCTCCCTCATGAATTCCAGAACTCGTAAGGTAAATAGCTTTCCTTCCATTGTTGTTATATCACGGTCAATAAAATTACTGCATGCTTCGTTCATCCCCACAAGACCTATAGTTGAAAAATGGTTTTTCCAATAGAGATCAAATCTTTTGTTGATACTCCTCAGATAGAATTTCATGTAAGGATACAAACCTGACTCAGTAAAATTCTCAAGTACTTTCCGTTTTATCTCTAGGCTTTCTTTCGCAAGCTCCATATGTGAACGCAGTTTAGTATAGAACATTTCTTCGGTTTTCGCTATATACCCGATCCTCGGCATATTAATAGTAACTACACCTATAGATCCCGTTAAAGGAGAAGATCCGAAAAGGCCTCCCCCCCTTCTGATCAATTCCCTGTTGTCTATTCTTAATCTGCAGCACATACTCCTGGCATCTTCAGGATTCATATCTGATCTTACAAAATTTGCAAAATAAGGAATTCCATACTTAGCGGTAATCTCCCAGAGTAGATCAAGATTTTTATTATCCCAGTTAAAATCTCTGGTTATATTGTAAGTAGGTATCGGGAAAGTGAACACCCTGCCCCGGGCGTCGCCTTCGAGTAATACCTCAAGAAAAGCCCTGTTAAAAGTATCCATCTCCTCCTGAAATTCCTTATAAGTGCTTTCCTTTATCTCTCCGCCGATTACTACTCCCTGGTCAGAGTAATATGACGGTACTGTAAGATCCATAGTCAAATTTGTAAAGGGAGTTTGGAAGCCCACTCTCGTTGGTACATTGATGTTAAACAGGAATTCCTGGAGAGACTGTTTTACATCACAGTATGTCAGATTATCGTATCGTATAAAAGGAGCAAGAAGAGTGTCAAAATTAGAAAATGCCTGAGCCCCTGCTGCTTCACCCTGAAGAGTATAAAAGAAATTTACGATCTGTCCAAGTGCGCTTCTAAGGTGCCGTGCCGGTTTGGATTCCACCTTTCCAGATGCTCCCAGGAATCCATTCATCAGAAGATCATACAGGTCCCATCCTACACAATATACACTCAAAAGCCCAAGGTCATGAATGTGAAAATCTCCGTTTACATGAGCGTTTTTCACTTCTGAAGGATAAATCTTGTTAAGCCAATAAATTTTGCTTACCTCGGATGAGAGATAATTATTCAATCCCTGTAAAGAATAACTCATATTGCTATTCTCATTTACCTTCCAGTCGATCTGATCGAGATATTGATCAACCAGACCAACATTACTGCGTGATGTTATATCCCTTATCTGAGCATGCTGTTCGCGGTATATAATATATGCTTTTGCCGATTTTTTATATTGAGATGTTAGCAGCACCTCTTCAACAAGATCCTGAATATCCTCAACCAGTGGAATACGATCTTTAAATACTGAGTGAATCAAGGCAAGTACTCTTATCATCAATGATCTTGCCGTACTTTCTCCAAATTCGCCTGTCGCCTCACCTGATTTTTTTATAGCGTTCGTAATCTTCCCGGGATCAAACTCAACTGCATGTCCATTTCTTTTAATAATCTCTCTAATTGGATTTATCGAATACTGCCTCGATTCCATAATATCTCCTTATAAATTAGAACAGCCTCATTCTTCTTTCAAAGAATGAGGCTGCACCCTGGTTTACTTAACCTCAATGTATTAAAGATACTCTTCTCCGGAGCTCAATAAGAAATTTAAACGGCAGGTCTTCTGGCTCCGGGATCTACCTACTCAGCGCACCTTCCCATTTCTATATCGAAACAGTGGCCTGTCACTCCTGAAAAGAGCACAGCGCTTTTCGTACCCCGTTACAGCACCGGGAGTGCTTCCGATTTTAACGGAATTCCCTTTTAAACAATTTACTGTACCGTAAAATTATATTATTCTAAAGAACATATTCATAAATAATGATTGGCTATAATAACAATAAATATAATATAAATCAAGAGATTTATTACCATATAATGTTAATAAACTATGTAGCACCACATTATATAGTAGTTTGTTAAAACTGTCTCTATTAGACCGTTGAAACTTATCCGATATAACAACGTATCTTTTTATACTATTTATTCTATTTTAAGAACATATTGTTCTTGTTTTTCCAGGAATTATTTCTATTTTCAGAAGAAATGCAAAAAGGATATTTACGATGAAAATCTTATCCAGAGCTGAGGAATTAGTCTTATTAGCCGTTTGGAAACTTCAGAATAATGCCTACGGAGTAACGATAAGGGAAAAAATTATACGGACAACAGGACAGGAATGGTCGATCGGGGCTATCTATGTCCCACTTGACAGGCTTACCAAATGGGGCTATCTTGAAGGTGTAGAGAGTGATCCCACTCCCGAGAGAGGCGGCAGGAGAAAAAGATATTACAGGCTTACAGAATCCGGTTTTACTGCACTCGAGCATATAAAGAAAGTAAATGAAGAAATGTGGGAAAGCCTTCCCGACCTGTCATTCGATCAGAATAGAAATATATGAAAGCTAAAACTAGAAATACACCAAAGATTGCTGAGCTTATCCTTGCAAGACTGCTTAACAGGAAGGATAACGAGATACTGTTAGGTGATTTGGAGGAGATCTATCTTGAAAAAAGATCTGAAACCGGAAGATTCAGTGCATATGCCTGGTACTGGAAACAGGCAATAATAACGCTATTTCAGATCATTGGAAATAAAATCTACTGGGGTAATGCGATGTTTAAAAACTATCTAAAGATCACAGCAAGAAATATAAAGAGACATAAAGCGTATTCATTCATTAATGTAGCTGGTTTTGCCGTAGGATTGGCCTGCAGTATCCTTATTCTGCTCTGGGTGCAGGATGAGTTGAGCTATGATAAATTTCATGAAAGATCTGAAGATATATACAGAATAGTATGGAAGGGAAATTTCGCAGGTATGGAAGCTGAAGTAGCAACCAGTGTATTCGGTGTTGGGCCTTATCTTGCTGAGAACTATCCAGAGGTACAGGGTTATGCCAGGTTCAGGAGGATATACAGGAGGCCGGTAACTTATCTGGACAAAACATTTTTCGAAGATGGAATGTTTTACGGCGAGAACTCATTTTTCGATATATTCTCGACCAGGCTGATCAATGGGGATCTCTCCAAGGCTCTTACTGATCCGTTCACAGTTGTAATGACTGAAGAAACGGCGGCCAAGTATTTCGGAACTGAAGATCCAATCGGCAAGGTGATCGAAGTCAATAATGAAACCGGTTTTACTGTAACCGGTGTCTGCGAGAACATACCTGAAAACTCACATTTCAGGTTCGATATGCTTTTTTCATTCGAAACACTGTTCACATATAATCCAAGACGCAGGACAATGTGGATGGGTGATTTCAACAATTATACCTATATCCTCTTGAACAGAGGATACGATCCCTATAATCTAGAGAGTGAATTCCCTGAAATAATCGAGAAGAAAATGGCTGTCCTTAAAATGATTGACAGCTACCTCGAATTCTATCTTCAGCCATTGGAAAAAATTCATCTGTATTCTAATATTGACGGTGAGATTTCGGAAAACGGCCATATCAGATATGTTTATGTTCTATCGATAGTATCCCTTATGATTTTGCTGATAGCGAGTATTAATTATGTTAATTTGACGACTGCGAGATCTGCCCGAAGGGCAAAAGAGATCGGGATGAGAAAAGTCCTTGGAGCAGAAAGAAAAAGACTTATCAGGCAGTTTTTAGGGGAGTCGATGTTCTTCAGCATTGCAGCGTTTCTTGCAGCAATTATAATGGTCATTGCTGTTTCAATGAATATTTCATCTCTGATCGGAAGGGAATTTTTTATAGACAGCGGCGATACCTTCAGACTGATCATTTCTTTTGTCGGATTAACATTATTAGTCGGAATCCTTGCAGGGATATACCCAGCCTTCTTTCTATCCTCATTCAAACCTGTAAAGGTTATCACATCCGGAACACCGCGAGAGATATCTGGTTCAAGATTCAGAAATATCCTGGTTACAGTTCAGTTTGTGATATCGATTACACTTATAATCAGCACCATGACTGTATTACGGCAGATGGATTATCTGAAGAATAAGGATACCGGATTTGATAAGGAAAACGTATTAGTAATCCAGAGCACCGATGAAACGATCAGAGAATCCTACCAAACATTGAAGAAAGAACTTTTGACAATTAACGGTGTGGTCAGTGCAGCTGCAGGTACACACCTTCCCGGCTGGGGAGGACATCGTGACGCTTTCAGGCCTGAGGGTTTAAATATAAAAGAAACACAGATGATGGCTTCAGTTTATTTTGATAATGATTTTATCCCTACAATGGGCTTGAAATTAATCGCCGGGAGAAATTTCTCACCCGACTTTCCGGATGATCCTGAAAAATCTGTATTGATCAATGAGACTGCTGTTAAAAAATTCGGATGGGAAGATCCAATTGGGAAAAAGATATTCTCTATGAGCAGCCAGTACAGAACCAGAACTGTTATAGGAGTTGTAAAAGACTACCATATTATGCCGCTGACTAACAGCATCGAGCCGGTATTGATTGGTAATACGAATGGCAGGGGCCTGGAAGCCTATTGTCTGAAGATAAGGTCAGAAAATATATCCGACACTATCGAAGAGATCCGTTCAAAATGGGATCTGGTCGCTCCCGGAGTACCATTCGATTATTATTTCTTTGATGAGTCATTCAACAGGCAGTTCAGAGACAATGAAAGACTATCCGATATTATCGGGTATTTCACGATCTTCGCAATAGCAATTGCGTGTCTTGGCCTGTTTGGGATGGCAGTATATTCAACCGAACAAAGATCCAGGGAAATAGGTATTCGGAAAGTGCTTGGTTCAACAGTACCCGGTATAGTTTTTTTCTTGAATAAGGATATGACTCGCATAATCCTGACAGCAGTGATAATTTCCTGCCCTGCAGCGTATTATTTCATGGATAAATGGCTGAAGGATTTTCCATACAGGGTAAGTCTTGCGCTAGAGACCTATATTTATGCTTCTGTTCTCGTTATAGTAATCGGTGTTTTAACCGTATCATTTCATTCGATCAAGGCGGGCCTTTCCAATCCTGTTATTTCATTAAGGTCGGAGTAATAATTTTATGGATAATCTTCCTGCATTAGTGGTCCTGTTAGTATTTCTTTACTGCATCGGGGCCCTGAGTAAAAAAAATGAGAAGCGGATGGAAAAGTACGCACAAAAACTCCTGAAACTATTCGGAATTGATCAGAAACAAAACGGAAACGAAACGAAAAATTAAACTTCCCGCTAATATTCATCCCTGAAAAACAATGAAACAAAACTATGGCAGACTCCGTTTATATATGTATCTGTTTCCGATAATAATAAATAAAATTAATTTCCGGATTATATTATGAAGATGTTATCAAGAGCTGAAGAGATCATTCTGACTGCAATTCTGCAGTTAAAAGGAAATGCATACGGCATCACGATCAGGGATTATATAAAAGAAGTAACCGGTCACGAGTGGTCATTCGCTTCCATATATGATCCCTTAAACAAGCTTCACCGCAAAAAATATGTAAAGAAGATAATGTCAGAACCAACTGCTGAACGAGGTGGCAGGAGGAAAATTCTTTATGAGGTTTCTGATACGGGAAAAGAAGCTTTGAAAGAAATCAGGACTGTTCATGATAATATCTGGGCATCGCTGCCCAGGACAGCATTGGAATAAAGGTAAAATATGTCAAGCAAAGATCTGACTCCACCAGGATTAGGAGAATGGTTTCTTAAGCGGTTCCTGCCTGAAGAAGAATATTGGGAAAGGCTGGGCGATTTTGAAGAAGGATATAAACAAAGAGCACTTAAACAAACAGTATTCATTGCCGGCTTTTGGTATTTTGTACAGGTTCTTCTTGTTCTCCCTGTAGTTATAAAAAACTCTTTATTAAACAATCTGATCTTTATAAGAAATACCCTGAAAATAACTTTCAGGAATATGATCAAAAGGAAAATATACACTATAATTAACATTATCGGCCTTTCAACAGGTTTTGTTTGTACATTGTTGATCTTTCTATATATAAAAGACGAGTTAAGCTATGACCGTTTTTTTGATAACTGTGAAAATATCTACAGGGCATATATGTCCGTAAATTGGGGGGAAGAAAAGTTTTCCGCCTCCGGTACCCCACCCCCTGTTGCAAGAATCATTTCCGAAGACTATCCTGAAATCCTCTATGCTGTAAGGATATACCACCCCGGCGAATTTATTATTAAGAATGATGAAAATATCTTTTCGGAGAAATCACTTCTCGCAGTTGATGAGAATTTCTTCGACGTATTCAATTTTGATTTTATTGAAGGATCTCCGCAAACAGCATTGAAGGAAATTAACTCAATTGTTCTTACCAGATCAAGCGCCGAGAAGTATTTTGACAATGATTCTGTTGTTGGCCGTATTCTGAAAACCGGTGAACCCGAAAAGTCTTTGATTATCACCGGTGTTGTAGAGGATCCGGGGAAAAATTCCCACTTTGATTTTGATTTCCTTGTTCCTATGCCTAATTTCCCGATCGTCGAAAGGTTTGATTGGAGCTGGATCTGGCTTCAATTATCAACATATGTTGTATTAAAGGAAGGTACTGATTATAAAAGCCTGCAAAAAAAACTTCCTGAAATGTCACACAAGTATGCCGCTCCAGTGCTGGAGAGATTTCTTGGATATCCATATGAAGAACTCATTAGAACCGGAGGTTACTGGAATGTAAAGCTACAACCGCTAAAAGACATACATTTGTATTCGTCAGACATAGGAAACAGGTTAGGATCGCTGAGTGATATAAAGTACTTATATATATTTGGGATAACAGGTTTAATCATCATCTTAATTGCCGGAATAAATTATGTAAACCTGACGACAGCAAGGTATACTGACCCGGCAAAAGAGACAGGAATAAAAAGAGTGTTGGGGCTCAACCGCAATAATCTTATAAAACAGTTTTTAGTGGAATCATGTTCTTTCAGCCTTGCATCAATGCTTATGGCAGTACTGGTTATAAAATTAATCATTAATCCATTCAATAATTTTAATGATAAAGCTATTTTATTCGAACCATTTTCCAATCCTCAAATATTTGTTATTCTCATAATTACCACCATGATTACCGGTTTGGCAGCCGGGATTTACCCGGCCTTTTTCCTGACCGCCTCCAGTCTATCAAGAGTATTGAAAGGAGTGTCAGGAAGCTTTATTGGGAAAAACAGGCTTAGGAGCTGCCTGGTCGTATTTCAATTTGCCGTATCAACAGTTATGATAATTATGACAATAACAGTATTCGGGCAGCTGGATTATATGAAAAATAAAGACCTCGGATTTAACAAAGATAATTTATTGATAATTAAAAATGCTGATAGACTGGGCAGTAATCTTGAGGCATTTAAAAACAGTATAAGTAATCTAAGCAATATTAAAAGCGTATCGATATCGAGTAATATTCCTACGCGTAGTTTCTTCGAAGATTTCTTTATCCCGGAATCTAATAACGGAAAATCATACGAGATGGGTTTTACTATAACTGACTGTGAATTCATCCCTACTCTGGGAATCCGATTAAAAGCAGGTAGAAACTTTGCGAAAATATCTGGATCAGACAGGACTGGAATAATAATAAATGAAAAAGCTGTTGAACGCTTCAATTGGGAAAATCCCATAGGAAAAAAGATCATTTATTATGGCGGGAATAATATTGAGCTTACAGTCATAGGAGTGATTGAAGATGTAAGCTGGTATTCTCTAAAATTTGAAGATAAACCCTATGGTATAATTCTCAGAGAAGCCGAAGCTCTTGATTTACAAATGAAATTTATAACCGTAAGAATGAAATTCCGAACAGATTTTGAAGAATCAATCAGAAATTTAGCTTCAGCCTGGAGAAGTCACACTGAAGAAGCTCCTTTAGAATATGCATTCATTGATGAAGAGGTCGGAAACCAGTATAATAGTTTTAACAGACTTGGAAGGTTATTGGGCTTCTTTACAACCCTTGCTATTTTTATCGCATGCATTGGATTGTTAGGCTTATCTATCTTCAGCTCAGAGCAGCGCAAAAGGGAGGCGGGTATAAGGAAGACTCTCGGTGCCTCAGCGATAAGGCTGACAGGAAATTTTACATCTGATTATGTCAAACTAATAATTATTGCAAACCTTACTGCCTGGCCAATAGCCTATTTAATAATATCAAAATGGCTTGAATCTTTTTATTACAGGATACCAATTGATCCCATGCTATTTACATCATCGACTGTCATATCAATCTTTATAGGTATTGTCACTGTCGGATTAATTGCATTTAATACCGCAAATAAAAATCCGGCAGACACATTGAGAAATGAATAGTATTTAACGCATATAAATTGCATTACTTGCTGATGAATAAAAAAGAATACAAAAGAAAACTGCCCGGTGAGTGGATCTTGAAGAAGCTCCTTCAACCTGATGAATACTGGGAAAAGCTGGGTGATTATGAAGAAGGATATACTGAAAAGATAATGATCTATGGCAAAGCCTGTGCCTTATACTGGTTCTGGCGTCAGATACTGCTGGCAGTACCTGTTTTTTTAAGGAATAGAATTTACTGGAGTGTAATTATGTATAGAAATTATCTGAAAGTCGCAATTCGGAATATCCTTAAACAGAAAGTGTTTTCATTTATTAATATAAGCGGTCTTGCTGTCGGAATTGCCTGCAGTATTTTGATTTTACTGTGGGTTGATAATGAATTGAGTTATGAAGATTTTCATGAAAAATCTGACCGAATATACAGAATAACTACTTTTCTCAATATGGGTGGTAATGAACTTGACCTGCCGAAAACCGGCCCGGGGATTACACAAATGCTTGTCGAGAATTATGCTGAGGTTGAAGATGCAGTAATTATTGACTCTGTGCCGCGTACATCCGTAAAATACAAAGATATTCAGTTTTTCGAAGATAAAATATTTCTTGCAGGTCAATCTTTCTTCAATCTATTTTCATATGAGCTAATTGTCGGCGATCCGGAGACCGTTCTAGAGCTTCCTTTTACTGCAGTAATCACAGAAGAATGTGCATCAAAGTACTTCAGAAATGGGGATCCTGTGGGAAAAGTATTGAGGTTTAACAATGAAGATGAGTATACGATAACCGGAGTAGTCGAGTCTCCTCCGAATAATTCTCATTTGAATTTTGATATTCTATGCTCTTTTCAGACCATGTACTCAAAACATCGAAAGGCCTCACTGGATAGATTCCTCAATCCGAATTATTACGGCTATATACTTGTCGCTGATGGAACAGAACCGTTTGAAATAAAAAGCAAATTTCCTGAAATGGTCCCCAAAAGTTTAAAAAGATACATGGAGGCCCAGAATGTAGATATAGTTATGTCACTTCAACCTATAAAGGATATACATCTTTATTCCCGCTATTCTCAGGATTTTGCGGAAAACAGCAGTATAATTTATGTTTACATATTTTCTGCGGTTTCCATCTTTATACTGATTATTGCATGTTTTAATTTCATTAATCTCTCTACAGCCCGATCTACACTGAGAGCAAGAGAGATAGGTATGAGGAAAGTATCCGGAGCTTGCAGGAACAACCTTGTAATTCAGTTCTTAAACGAATCAATTGTTTACTGTTTGATCTCGCTGTTCTTTGCTACGGCCTTAGTATTTCTGGCACTACCAGCATTCAATTCAATAACCGGTAAAGAACTGGATATATTTTCAACCGGATATGGCCTTTTCATTCTCGAAATTGGAATTATAATACTGTTAATAGGTCTGCTTTCGGGCAGCTATCCTGCTGTTTTCCTCTCCAGGTTCGATCCTGTCAAAGTTCTGAAAGGCAATTCATCAAACAGCTCAGAAAGATCCGGATTCAGAAGTCTTCTTGTTATTTGCCAGTTCACTATTTCAATTATTCTGATCATCGGTACCGTTGTTATCCACGGACAGTTGAATTATGTAAAAAACAGAGACCTCGGATTTGACCGAGAGCAGATTCTGGTAATTCCATCGGGCGAATATATTTTTCGATTGTCCCTACCGGCAATAAAGGAAATATTGTATGGATCTCCGGGTGTTAAAAAAGTTTCAGCTTCTTCAAGAATCCCCGGGACAACCATCTATAAGGATCCATTTATACCCGAGGGATTTGCAAAGGGTGAATTTCTATGGATGGGTAAAATGGATATGGACCATGAATTTCTGGAGACAATGAATATTGAGTTAGTTGAAGGCAGGAACTTCTCCCCTGATATGAATGCAGATCTGCAAAATTCTGTGATCATTAATGAGACTGCTGTAAAACAGGCAGGTTGGTCGGAACCAATCGGAAAGACTATTCAAATCTCCGGAAATAATAGAAAGAGAAAAGTTATAGGTGTTGTAAAGGATTTTCATATTACTTCTCTTCACACGGAAATTGAACCACTTCATATATTGTATTCTAATGATAAAGATATAGATTATATATCAATAAAAATAAGGGGAGGATCTCTCAAAAAAACACTTGTTTTCCTTGAAGAAAAATGGGAAGAGATCTGTACAGGGCATCCAATGGATTTCTTCTTCCTGGATGATACGATAGATAACCTGTACAGGGCAGACAAAAGGTTCGGAAGAATTTTCAATTACTTTACGGTTCTTGCTATCTTTATTGCTTGCCTGGGTTTATTTGGAATGGCATCATTTACAGCTCAAAGAAGAACCAAAGAAATAGGCATAAGAAAAATACTCGGAGCTTCTTCGAGCGGTCTGGTAATGCTGCTCTCGGTAGATTTTATGAAAAAGGTAATAATATCAAATTTAATATCCTGGCCGGCAGCAGTATATCTTGCCCGGAACTGGCTGAAAAATTTTGCCTATAGAACGGAAATTGATTTGACAATATTTCTGATAGCTGGAGGTTTATCCCTGGTGACTGCCCTTCTGACTGTCAGTTACCAAACGATAAAAGCGTCAATATCAAATCCTGTTGAATCGTTAAGATATGAATAACCTGTAAACCTCACACAATGTAAAGTATATCTTAGACAAAGCTATGAGTATAAATCCATATCAATTTGACATACACATTTAGATAATAAGCCATTTAAGTTTATTAAAACCGACTTTGTAAAATCAAAATCTCAATAGAACCAGAGATAATAGCATCCGCAAAGTCTAATAATAATAGTCGAAATAATTTCTTATTTTTTATTAATCTATTAACCGGATAAACTGAATGTTAAAAAGAAGTTGCAGCCGGGAGATGCTGTGTGAAATTCCTCTATATCAAAATAACAGGGGACAATATGTAGGTTTATTTAGAATCGTATAATAAACCTATTTTCTATTATAATCAGGATAATTTGTAAATACTCCATCTACGCCTATTTCAAAAAACTCTTCTATCTCAGTAGAATCGTTTACTGTCCAGACATATACTTGATAACCACTTTTATGAAGGTTTGATACCAGTTTCTTTGTAACAAAGTTATTATAAAAACTGAATGCATTGACGTTCTTATAATCGGTTAGTTCTCCCCAATTAATACCGCTATCGATCAATATAGGGATCAAAGGGATATCGCATATTATTGATTTATAGAGAACAAGAGTACTATCAAGACTATAGAAATTATTAAGTGTTTCATCATCCAGAGATAATATAACACACCAGCTTTTTGCATTAAATCTATCTACCAGATCTACAATTTTTCGCTCAATCCCATTAGTATTCTTGCTATCACTTTTAACGTCTATAAACAATTTAGATCTTCCATTTACTAAATTTAGTATTTCATCGAGAGAAGGAATTTTCTCTTGTTCAAATTCTCTATCATACCATAGACCGGCTGAGTATTCTCTTAATTCAGAAAAAGTCATCTCTGTGACTTTACCGCTACCATTTGTCGTCCTGTTTATAGTCTTATCATGGAAAACGATCACTACACTATCCTTCGTCATTTTTACATCGATTTCAATACCTGGAATTTTCATTCCTAATGCATTTTTTATGGCCGAAATTGTATTTTCAGGAGCCAATCCCGCACCTCCCCTGTGTGCTATAATTATACCGTTATTATTCTCGATCTTATCGCCCGTTAATTGTACGTTTATATAGTTTATGCCGGAGATGGCCAGAATAGATAAAACCACTACCGATAATATCTGATGTTTTCTGAAATTGTTCATTACAAAATAAATAGATATTTTTCTTAGATAAATGAGAATATTTATGATGTATTTTATTTATTACTTGTCATATAGACTATATTTTTTCATTATAATATCAGGCTTATATTTATTTTACACTGATAAAGATAATAAATATGATGAAGAATTCCATAAGATTTACATTTAATAATTAATTATTACAGCTCCAAATAAACTGAGATACTACTCCGGTTTATATTTATCAGTAACACTGATAAGTGATAAA
>JANQEH010000100.1 GCA_028278455.1 bacterium | reverse complement strand
CTCCGGGGTCACGGCAGATCGGGAACTCCTGAGCCGGAAAATCTCGATAATTACTCGTTCAGGAAGAATTCGGAAGACCTTAAGAGCCTTGTCGACCACCTGGGAATAGAGAAATTCCACTGCGTAGGAGCTTCGATGGGAGGGATGATTGCCCAGGACATGGTTGACCGTTTCCCGGAGTATTTTCTCTCGATAACGACCGTCGGGACACCCCCGAAGATCGGATTTCCCAAATGGCTTACCTCGGTTATTACAAAACCGTTCTACAAACTCGTTACGATGGTCGGAGTGAACCAGTATGCGAAGAGGGTGTCAAATTATGTGGGAAAGACAGACTATTCTAAGGAAACCATATACAACACACTGATCGATCTGAAGCCGGGCGGATTTTTCCATTCAAGGGTGAACGCCGCCGGGTATAACCACGTGGAGAAGATCAGGAAAATAGATGTGCCTTACCTGATTATCATGGGTACGATGGACAAATTCATGAACAAACGTATGGGTCCGATGATAGATATCTATAAGAATAACAGTAAGATAGATCTTGCAACAATCAAGGGAGCAGGGCACTGCCCGAACCTTGACTTCCCCGTGGAATTCAACAAAATGCTCGACGAATTCCTCAACACGGAATATTAGGAATTCTACAACTATTTCCCGATGTATGGTTTCAGGTGGAGGTCGAAGAACGCCCAGATCCTGTTCCATGAATCGCGCTGTTCCCAGCTGTCCAGCCGAACATAGCCATTCTCGACATCAACACGCCTGTTGAATGTGTGGCCTCCGCTGCTCGATCCGGGAAAACCGGGAGGATTCTTGTATATCTTAACTTCCGCAAGGTCCGGTTTAAGCGCCATCAATTTCCAAGCAAGCATCTGCGCTTCCTCGAAATTTACATCCGTATCGTTTTCTGTAATGTGAACGATAAGGGGATCCTCGAGTTTCTCCACATGGTAGAAGGGAGAACGTTCTATGTATGTCTGGCGTCTTTCATGAGGAAGTCCGCCGATCCTCTTCTGGGATTTGAACAGTGATTGGTATCTGGGCCCTTTGAAAGAGAGCCTGAAGACAAGGTTCGTTACCGGCACCATTGCAGCCCCTCCCTTAAAAACACCGGGATTCCTGAACAATGAATGGAGCGTAATAAATCCGCCGTGGCTGAATCCGATCATTCCAACCCTGTCGGTATCGACATGGGGCATTCTCGAACGCATGTAATCAACGGCAGTTACACAGTCATCGACCTCATATCCGCCGTAATCAACAGCTTCCCAGAAATCTTTTCCATAACCTGTACTGCCCCTGTATTCCGGAGCTATAACAATATATCCCTGGTCAATTGCTTCCTTTATGAAGGGCCAGTAATGCTCGGGATCGAGATCACCGTGGACTCCACCATGCACCCAGACGAGAGCCGGATGGCCGTTTATCCCGCGTTTTTCCAGAGGCTGAAATACATATGCCGGGATGGTGAGATCGCCGATACGGCTTCGGTATTTTATCTTGGTGAGATCGAGGACTCCCTCTGCAAGTTCGAAGAATTTCGCATCGCGCTGCTGCTTTCTTTCCTCGTATCTGTCATGGTTCTGGGCTGCGGCCGAAACTGCAAAAACCGTCACCAGTAGAAATGTCATCACACTTTTCATAAATATTGATCTTCTCATAATCTACTCCTGAGATTTATTTTGTTGTGAAAGTATTTTTCTGCAAAATTTTGAGTATGTGATTATATACACCGATGAGGCAGCAAATCTTCAAAAAACGGTCACTCTGCTCAGCTGTTCTGCTGTTTTCCCTGCTGAACCCTGTTTATAAGAACTGCTGATAAAATGAGGACACCCCTGACGACATATTGGGTATAAATCGGTACGTTCAGCAAAGTCATTCCGTTTATTATTACTCCGATAAAAATAACACCGATCAGAGTTCCCCATATTGTTCCGCTCCCGCCCATAAGACTTGTGCCGCCGATAATAACAGCGGCGATCACATCGAGCTCCCAGCCCTGTGCGACAGTAGGTGTACCTGACATTATCCGGGCAGAAAGCATTATCCCGCTCAATGCAGCGAGCATTCCGGTAGCCGCCAGGACGAGTATCTTTATCTTACCTGTGTTGATCCCGGAAAGCCTCGCGGATTCGGCATTACCTCCTACTGCATACACTGCCCGTCCGAATGTAGTGTAGTTCATGAGAAAGTGAGCCAGGCCAAATACCAAGAGGAATACTATTGCAGGGAATGGTATACCCAGAACGTATCCGCCTCCGAGATAATTGAACCATTCCGGGAATGAAGTGATAGGAAATCCGCCGGTTATTATGAATGCCAGTCCTTTTAAACCTGTTAGAAGCGCCAGAGATGTTATAAAACTCGGAACTTCAAATCTTGCTCTTAATATACCCGTGAAGGTGCCAGTTAGGAATCCTACGATCAGGGTGATAAGAATAGCCGGAACTACCGGGACACCCGACTGTACGAGAAAAGCGATGAGGCACCCCGTCATAGCGACAGCAGAACCGACACTGAGATCGATCTCCCCGGAGATTATTACCATCGTCATCCCGAAAGCGATAATACCCTGCATCGAAACTGATCTGAGTACGTTCAGCAGGTTTCCCGTAGTAAAAAAATTTGGGGCAGTAAAACCGAGAATTATGCAGATCGCTACGAGAATGATCTCCATTATTGATCTTCTGAACATTGCCTTAACGCCCGTTTTCATCTATCATGCCTCCATACAGGATTCAAACAGTGTTTCAAGTTTCAGTCCTTCGGTATTTATCTCATTTACTACTCTGCCTTTCTGCAGGACTATCACACGGTTACAGACTTCAAGCAGTTCTTCCAGCTCTGTTGAAACAAAAACAGAACTAATTCCCTGCCTGCTGAGATCCTTAATAATACTGAATATCTGCTGCTTTGCCTGGACGTCTATACCTCTCGTGGGTTCGTCGAAGAACATGATTTTTGGTTCTGTATTCAGCCAGTTGCCGATCACTACTTTCTGCTGGTTACCTCCACTCAGTGTATTTACAGGTTGACCGGGATCGGATACAGCAATATGCAGATCAGTTATGTTTTTGTTAATGAGGTCTTTATTAGTGTTTCGATCGATTATCCCTTTTTCAGATATTCTGTCAAGACAGGCAAGTGTAAGATTATCCTTAACACTCAATATCTGCACCAGTCCCTCTTCCTTGCGGTTTTCAGGTGTCATACCGAACCCGAACTTCTTGACCTTTTCAGGTGTCGGATTATTAATTATCTTACCGGTTATTGTTATTTTACCGGATTCGATCTTATCTGCCCCGAATACAGCACGGAGGAGCTCGCTCCGTCCGGAGCCGAGCATTCCTGCAATACCGAGAACTTCGCCTTTATACACTTTAAAGCTGACATTCTCCAGCCTGTTTTTAGCGCAGAGATCAGCAACTTCAAGGACAACCTCATCGCTCTGTATGTATGAAAGAGGCTCCGATCTGGATACCTCCTCACCGAACATAAGTTCGGACAATTTTTCAGGAAGCGCATCTTTAATCTTCAATGTTCCGGTAAGTTTCCCATCACGAAGGACAGTAATTACATCGGCGATCCCGGGGAGTTCCTGCAGACGATGAGAAATATAGATGATAATTACACCTTTTGACCGGAGTTCTTTTATCAGCCGGAATAGTTCCTGCACTTCATGGTGGGCTAGGGCAGAAGTAGGCTCATCGAGCATCAGGACACGCGGCTCAAACGACATTGCTTTCGCTATTTCTATTATCTGCTGCTTGGCAACATCGAGCTGAGATACCTTCATCCTGACATCGAGGTCGATTTTCATTCCTTTCAGGATATTATCAGCCTTTGAATAAACTGCATCCCAGTCAATGATCGTGAATCCCATTGTTTTCTTTTTAGGAAGTCTGCCGAACAGGATGTTCTCAGCAATGGTAAGATCAGGTATAAGGCTCATCTCCTGGTAGACGGTTGCTATGCCCCTGGAAATAGCTTCGGAAGGTGAGCTGAAATGCAGTTCTTTTCCATCGAGATATATTCTGCCTGAAATAGGTTTTACCGCACCTGAAAGGATTTTTACAGCCGTACTTTTACCGGCGCCGTTTTTACCGATAAGCGCATGAACTTCCCCGGGTTGGAAGGTGATAGACAGATCTTCCAGCGCTACTGTACCGGGGTATTCTTTCCTGATGCGTGAAAGCTGGAGATTTCCGGTGTTCATTTTGAAAGAGCTTTCAGCCTTTCTTTATATTCAGAAATTTCGTCGGATTTCATTCTTGTGAACAGAATACCCGGTAGAGAGATCTTGTTTTCTACGGGTTCATTATTAAGTACATTGATTGCATTTTCGACAGCGCGAGATCCTATATCGAATGGTTTTTGCCCCGTAACCGCCTGCAGAATATTATCTTCTGAGAGAAGGAAATCTGCAAGCTGTTCACTCATATCTGTCCCGAAAACAACCACATCACCGGTCTTGCCTGTATTTTTAACACCTATCGCTGCGCCTACCGTCCCTCCCTCATTTGCAGCCCAGATAATATCAAGGTCAGGGTGAGCCGTTAAAAGCTGCTCCACTACATCAGCAGCCTGCTGAACAAGCCAGGCGTCCTGCTCTGCGACTATCTCAACACCAGCCACGGTGGTTACGATGCTCTTGAATCCATCCACCCTCTGTTTTCCCTGCTCGGGTGATTGTGAGATAAATTCGATCATCGCGATCTTCGCTTTTCCCCCGAGATGGGTGTTAATATATTCGATAGCAGCCCTGCCGGTTGATGCTCCGAGATCGAACTGGTCGCTTTCAATATAGCAGATGGGAATATCACTCTCTACAGTAGTATTGTAAGTTATTATCTTAATTCCGGAATCGCTTGCCCTTTTTAACGCTGGAATGGAAGCTTTTGTACTGAGTGGAGAAACGACTATTGCGTCAACTCTTCCTGCTATATATGAGTCGATCAAAGATATTTCACGGTCTATGGAATTCGAGCTGTTGCCAGTTAAAAGATTTATTCCCTGTTTTTCAGCCGTCTCCTGCATTCCGAGTTCTATCATCCTGAAGAACTGGTCCTCCTGGAAAACGATACCTGCGATCTTCAGCTTCCCATCGTCTTCTGCTGTCGTACAGTTGAAAATTGTCGTGATCATCAATACTGCAGCAATAATGTACAATAACCGGATATGAGATCTGGTCATAATTATTATCTCCTGTTTATTTCTTGTCAAATTTAATCAGTACAGTTTTTATTTCATACGGGCCGGTTGATATTTGTACCTCATTTCCGTCGAATGGGAGATTGCTTAAAGGCCTTTCAATCAGGTCTGTCTCTTTTATTCTGACGATATTTTCCGCGAACGTAAATTTCGCGTCAACCTTATTACCGTGGATTTCATAGTATCTGAGAATGATGTCATTAGAATCTTCCGCTTTTTTTACAGCAGTGATCATGATCCCCGGATTATCGCACTGTACAAATGAGAAGGAATCTTCCATACCTGAACCGCCCCTATCGCCGGTAACCGTAACAAGCGGGTAATTCATCTCATAGGCTCTGCGGTAGGATTCACCCTCACGCCAGTCGCCTTTATGCGGATAAATGGAGTAAGTGAATTGATGCTTACCGATATCTGCTTCAGGATCCGGATATTTCGGAGCACGCAGGAGCGTAATTCTCATTTTGCTGTTCTGAACGTCAAATCCGTATTTCGAATCGTTGAACATGCTGATCCCGAATTCTCCTGATTCATCGGTCATGTCTATCCATTTGTGACCTGTAACCTCGTATTTAGCTTCATCAAACGAATTTTTTGGAACAGCGGCTCTTTGAATTGTCCCATAAGATATTTCGTATGTAGCATTATCGTTCTTTACACCAAGATCGAATGCAGCTTTTAACAACCTGTGATCCTCATCCCAATCGATCGTGTTCTCAATATCAAGCCGTGGTGAATTCTTATAAAGAACCAGATTCTGTGCATAAGTTGATTTCCCGAATTCCCGCTCGATTCTTAAAGCAACTTTAAAGTCATTGTCATTCTTTATGGAGATCTTTTTTACATTATTGATTTTCCATTCTTTTCCCGTATATCCTATATTCCAGGCGTCATACTGTGCAGGAATATCCTCGAACAGTTCAAGATAGTTCCCTTTTTTGCCTTGTTCAAGCGCCTCCCTGTCGTTTTTCTTATCGTATATTGAGGTAATATTTCCTGTTACCGGATCTATTTCTACTCTCAGGTATTCATTTACAAGGAAGTTTTCTCCAATACTTAAATCGGAATCGGAGGTTTTCTTCTTTTTTCCCCGTAAATAAAATGTTTTATAACCTATGGAGGGAATATTTTTGGCAACGAATGCGATCTCACCGTCCAGTATTTCGTACGGTACTTCTTCACCGCTGTTGTTAAAAAGCCCCATTTCATCCTTGAATTCTTTTGGCGGTTTTATCGAGGTAAGTTCCGATCTTTCCCAGGAAAGCGGATTGAAAACCACAACAGGGATTCCTTCAGATCTGTGATCGATCGAGTTTGCAGTATTCTTCACAGCCTTGTTAATTACTCTTTCAGCAAGGCTCTTTGCGAAAGTATATTGGACTTCGGCATCGTCATAAACCTCTTTTATGCTCGATCCTGGGAGGATGTCGTGGAACTGGTTGAACATGGTCAGTCTCCAAGATTCGTTCAGTTCATCCTCGGGATAATCGATCCCTGAAATGACAGAGAATTTTTCTGCCTCTTCCAGCAGAATTTCGCATAATCGGTTGTTTTTCTTGGTAGCAGCCTGAGTTGTCAGGGTTCCCCTGTGATATTCAAGGTAGAGTTCATCGTTCCACACAGGATAACTGTTTTTCCGGTTGGTAGATTCAATAACATTCATAAAATCGAGAACGGAGCTCTCCTTAATTTCTGGGAAAGCATCGAGAGCTTTCATTTCCTGAATTCGGTCGATATTCTGCTGGGTAGGACCTCCGCCGTGGTTGCCCACTCCGTAGAGGACAAGCTGATCACTCGAACCTGTCATCTCTTTATATTCCTGGAACTGATTTGCCGTATTTATCGGTCTTGCCTGGTGAACATAGGTGTGTGGAAAGAATGTCAGAAGCCTGGATCCGTCAGGGCTTTCCCACCAAAAAAGCCTGTGCGGAAACCTGTTAGTGTCATTCCATCCAATCTTCTGTGTTACAAAATAATCTATGCCTGCTTTCTTCATTATTTGCGGAAGCATGGCATTGTACCCGAACGTATCAGGATTATAGCCTATTTTTACATCGATTCCGAATTTTTCAATAAAATATCTTTTACCGTATAATAGTTGTCTTACGATAGCTTCACCAGAAGGAACATTCAGATCTGGTTCAACCCACATCCCTCCTATCACTTCCCATTGACCATTCTTGACTTTCTCCCTTATCCTCTCAAATAGGTCCGGAAACCGGTTTTCGATCCACCAGTAAGCCTGAGCCTGCGACTGAATATAAACAAATTCATCATATTTGTCTGCAAAATCCAGAGCGGATGCAAAGGTCTCATAACATACCTGTACAGTCTCTTCAAATTTCCACAACCATGCCATGTCAATGTGGGCATTTCCTGCAAAATAAATCGTATTCTTTTTAATATCCTCTGATACTGCCTTTACCTTACAGATAAGGATATCCAGGAGAGAATTGACGTCTTTCCATTTTTTATCAAGAAACTTAACAGCGAGATTGCTTATGAACTCATTTTCGATTTTCATGTCATTTTCCTGAAAAAGGACAGCCCATTTCAGATTAGAGTCAAGATATTCGAGTTTTTCTGAAGTAGAAGGCGGGACAGACAGTGAAGTCGAATTTAACAGAGCATTTAAAATTTCCATATCGGAAAATGGGATACTGCTTGTTTCAGTTTTTTCGCCCCAGTTTATCGAGAAAGTCAATTCGTTAGTTTTGCCGAGGATGTTTTTAAGGTCTTTCTTTTCAAGTAAAAGCCTGGTAGGACCTGCCTCGTTCAAAACAGTATTTACCGTTTTCGAAAATATCTCCGTTCCATTCTGTCCCAAGGCCTGCAGCGAAATTTCGAGATCTGAAACGCTGCCGGTACCTATATTTTTGAGGAAAAGGTCTATTGGAAAAACAAATTCCCTGCCTTTTTTCAGGAAATTATCGGAAAGTTCTGATCTGTCCAGAATTACCCAAGGCTGCACTAGCGGTGTTTCAAAATGTGTTCCTGTATAAGGATTATCAAGAGAATATTTCAAATCAGGAATTATCCTGTCATCAGTATTCGTGATCCTTGCAGAGAAATCAAAGCCTCCTCCACCATTGAACACTTTGAAAAGTATCCTGTTCCAGCCTTTACCGATCCTTGCGGTTACCCTGTCCTGGTCTGGCCCCCAGCCACGGTAAGCAGGATTATAATGTACAAGCTTTCCATTGACGAACATCGATACTCCATCATCACTTCCTATATGAACCAGTACATTCTCTTCTCTTTCGGAGTGTACATATATATGTGTATACGCAACGCAGTA
Source organism: bacterium (assembly GCA_028278455.1). Classification (GTDB taxonomy): domain Bacteria; phylum SM23-31; class SM23-31; order SM23-31; family SM23-31; genus JANQEH01. The sequence continues at coordinate 17,589 of JANQEH010000100.1, read as the reverse complement.
TTCAGTCTGGTTAAATCCCATCTGGTTGAAATTTATATTTCCCGCTTCCCCGATGGTTTCTGTTCTCCATTCCTTCCCTATAAGATTATCTCCGGATGAGGGAGTAACCTTTTTTTCACCCGAGAGATAGTCGGTACTTAGAAGGAGCTGACTGTCGTCATTAGGGAAAGTACCTAAAACCAGCCATTGTTTTATGAAGTTCTTTTCCTGTGAGAATGAAAGGGTTGCGAACATAAAAATGCAGATAACTGCAGAAAATATTCTTTTCATTTTATCCTCTTTTCGGGATGTTTAAAGTTATTTTAAATAGAAGAATGCACTAATTCGATCACAGTCCAGCCCTGAGGTAAGGATCGACATATTAAGAATATAGTTTTTAACGAGTAAAAAACTAAGTAAATATTCCTAATTTCTTTCAATAGTCAATTTTGATGGTGTTCTGCTGCCTGAAAGAATTGGAGCCACCGCATCTGCAACACCCTTAATCACGGTTAACATGTTATCTATATTTAACGTTTCATATTCATCAGTAACCTTATGATAATTTTGGTCAGCCATTACATCTGTTGAAGATAACGTATGTGACGTGATACCTGCCCGTGCAAAGGGAGCGTTGTCAGAATTTAAGAAAAGACCATATGGATCCGGATATACATTGAATACCGATGTGTCGGGTATCGCTGTCTGCATTATTTCCCCAAGATCAGAATGTTCAAAACCTGTCAGAAAAGTCCTGTTCCATCCCCATTTTGATTTTTTCCCAAGCATCTCGAAGTTAATCATACCAATTAGTTTTTCTTTTGGAAAAGGCAGATCATCCACAAGCTGATTTGAACCGATAAGTCCTTTTTCTTCGGCTGTGAATGTAACGAACATAATAGATCTTTTACTGTTGCCCAAATACGAGAAATGCTCCGCAAGTGTAATCACGCCTGTAACACCTGTAGCATTATCATCGGCGCCGTTAAAGATCTTATCAACACCCTTAAGATCATGGTTCACTCCAAGGTGATCATGATGCGCGGTGAAAACAAAGTACTCGTCTTTAAGCTCAGGATCACTGCCTTCAAGGTATCCTGCAATATTAGTCAGGATAACCTCTCTCGTAGTAGAATTAATTGATAATTCAATATTTCTGATCTTTCCTGGCGGTTTGACCGCTATAATGAGAAAACGGGGATCATTTTCGGGATTCACTCTGCTGGAAATCTCTCTCCTGGCGAAGCTTTTAAAGCGTCCAATAAGGTTCTTATGTGCAGGATCTAACCATATCCAATTTTTTTTATAGTTCCTGAAGAGGGGATTTATCACCCTTTGGGGATTGTCATCTTTCCCTGCTTCAGAGACCGTGAAAGCCGATGAGAGTTGATCAAGAGAATAAGATTCAGCAGTAATGTTACCTGACGCAAGTATTATGACATCTTCTATTTTATTGCCGTTGACATTAAGATATGTGTTCTCGGGATTAACCTTTGAAAGGAAAAGAGGAAAAGAATGTCTGTAATTCTTGAATTCAGGAAACTCACTTAAACCGGCCTTTTTAAATTTTTCCGCGATGTAGTTTTCCGCGATCTTTATATCTTCCGAATAAGGATCTCTTCCTAACATTTCATCAGAGGATAGCATGCGGATGTGTGAATCAACATTTTCATATGATAAGAATTCTACTTGCTCATTACATGAGAACAGGGTTAACAGGGCAAAAAAGACCAGTTTGTTTATATTCATCATCATTCTCCTGAAGAAAGTCTCTATTTTCTTCAATAATAAATTGTTTTTTTGGTAACTAATTTTTATAATATAAAGATTATTTAGAAAAAAGTAAAAATATTCTGTTATAAAATTAGATCGACAAGTTCAGAGGGCTTAAAAATGGCAAAAGCAGTAAAAAGGATCCTTGTAGTAGATGATGAGGAACCTGTACTGGAACTGATGGATGATATTTTAACAGATGCAAAGTTTTCGGTAGCCCGGGCGAGAGATGCGGATGAAGCATTTGAAATTCTCCATGAAGAACACATCCAGGTCATGTTTGTTGATCTAAACCTGCCTGGGGTTACAGGAATAGATATTTGCAAAAAGGTCAGAGAGGACAATCCGATTGCATTTATCTATGCGATAACCGGCCATATTGAGACGTTCGATGTCTTCGACTGCCGGCATTTCGGATTTGATGATTACTTTGAAAAACCTTTTCACCCGAAGGATATTGTAAGAGCAGCAAGAGATGCGTTTAGAAAATTGAAACGATGGAAGCATGAATAGTGTTATAAAAGTACAATTTTCAGGATTCCGGTGTTTGCCGATTTTAAAGATTCTTCATGCAGATTCCGATGATATTTATAACATATTCAGAGTTCAAAACCTAAAATTATCAGAGGTAAATTGATGATAAAAGTCGGATTGATAGGATACGGATATTGGGGACCAAATATTGCCAGAAATTTCAATGCACATGAAGAAGCTGAAATTTCCATAATCAGCGACATCGATCCCGAAGCCCTTTCCAGGGCTCAGAAAGCATTTCCAAAAATTGAGACTACTGCTGATTATAAGGATATCACAAGATCCAAAGAGATTGATATAGTCGCAATTATTACCCCTGTATCCTCTCATTATGAGCCGGCAAAAGATGCTCTCGGGAACGGAAAACATGTATTTGTAGAGAAACCGTTTACAGCAACAGTTAAAGAAGCAGAAGACCTGATTGAACTGGCTGAAAAGAAAAGTCTGCAGATTATGGTGGATCATACCTTTCTTTTTACCGGGGGAGTTAAAAAAATAAAGGAGTTGATTGATAACAATACACTGGGGGATCTTTACTATTACGATTCAACAAGGGTGAATTTAGGACTTTTCCAGCATGATATCAACGTTATCTGGGATTTAGCACCTCATGATCTTTCAATAATGAATTATGTTATCAAAGATCAACCGACAGCAATAACTGCGAATGGTGTTGACCATTTTGGCAGAGGGATCGAAGACGTGGCATATGTCACAGTGTACTTTGATAACAACCTTATAGCCCATTTCAACGTGAACTGGCTTTCACCCGTCAAGATAAGAAACACTCTTTTAGGCGGAACAAACAAAATGCTTGTATGGAACGATCTTGAGCCTGACGAGAAGATCAGGATATATGATAAAGGAGTCGACATAAAAAATAAAAAGGGTGTATATGATCTGCTTGTAGATTACCGGTCAGGTGATATGTGGGCACCAAAAGTTGATAAAACAGAAGCATTGAAGATAGAGACAGAATATTTTATTGAATGTATCAATGACAAAAAGAGGCCGGTGAATGATGGGAGCGCAGGACTCGACGTTGTCAGGATCCTCGAAGCGACAAATGAATCGATAAAGAATAATGGAAAAATGGTCAGGCTATGACAGACAGTTTCGGACAGTTCAATTGTGTTTCAGACGATGTGAAACTCGGTAAAAATGTTAGACTTGCGAAATTCATCAATCTGTATGGATGCAATATCGGTGATAATACAAAGATAGGCGCTTTTGTTGAAGTCCAGAAGAATGCGGATGTCGGGAAAAATTGTAAAATTTCTTCCCATACTTTTATATGTGAAGGTGTAAGCATCGGTGATAACTGTTTTATAGGCCACAGCGTTGTTTTCATAAATGACAATCATCCCCGTTCGGTAAATGCTGATGGTGAACTCGAATCAGAAGCTGACTGGGAAGACAGGTTCGTTTCAACGAAATTAGGTAATAATGTATCCATAGGGAGCAATGCGACTATTCTGGGTGGTGTTTCCTTAGGTGACGGAGTAGTGATCGGTGCCGGCAGTGTAGTTACAAAGGACGTTCCACCGAAACAGGTCTGGGTGGGTAATCCGGCAAAATTTCTAAAAAATATATAGATCTTATGCATCATTTATATATAATGAAAGGGCGAGTTTCCTAAATATTTACTTCCGCTATTGCTTTTCAAAATAATTACTACGGTAAATGATAGACAATATCTATGAAAATGCATTATTTTCTTGATATTTTTTGTTATATTAACAGTTTGCATACTTTTTAGTATGCTTTGATGGTTTATACTAAAGAAGTGTGTTTATTTACCGATAATACAATCTTAGTCATTTATGGAACTATATTAGATGAATAATCAAGATGCTGCAAAGAAGAAAGTTGCTATAATCGGGGCTGGTGTTACTGGTATAAACGCCGCCTGGAAGCTTATTGACCTCGGGTATGATGTTGATGTTTTTGAGAAAAGGGATGTTGTCGGTGGAGTAGGCACATCTGTTATGAAAAATGGGTATGCATTTGAGTACGGTCCCCATCTTTTTCATACCGCATTTGATGATATTCTCGATGATTTCAAGGAACTAATGAAGAACGAACCTTATGAAAAAACAATACTGGACAGGCAGATTAAATACATGGGGAAGAATTATAAATATCCGCTTAAATTGATAAATGTCTTGAAAGGACTCGGCTTTTTAACATCAATTAAATGCGGATTCAGTTTTTCCTATTCTCATTTGAAACTTAAGTTGGGATTAACCAGAGATAATACGGCAGAAGACTGGTTCATCAACCGGTTCGGCAAGGTAGGATATGAGATCTATTTCAAAGACTATACAAAAAAAGTCTGGGGGATCGATCCTACTGATTTATCCCCGATTTTTACAAACAGCCGAATTCCTACTATCAGCATAAGAAAGATGATTAAGGAACTTCTTGTCCCGAAGAAGACTATTATTAAGGAAACTGATAATGAAGGGGATCATATCTACGCTCCGGATATAAATTATATCTATTACCCTCATAAAGGAATGTGGGTTCTCACAGATAAGATTAAAGATAAAGTTCTTGAGAAGGGCGGCAGAGTACATTACGGTGCCGATGTAAAGAAAATTAATTTTCAGGATTCATTTGCAAAATCCATTGATTTTTCTATTAAAGGCGTGGAACAAACTCAGGAATTTGACTATATAATATCAACGATTCCACTGAAAGGAATTATACACCTGATCGGTCTTGAAAAGCCTGAGGATGTTATTGAAGCAAGTGAGAGACTGAAGCACAGAGCAATTGTTGTTGCCTGCCTTGTGATAAACAAACCTAAAGTGATAGATGCGCAAGTTCTGTATTTCAATGATAAAAATTTCAATAGGGTAACCGAACCGAAAAATCTTGGTTTGAAGGTTGATCCTGATTCGCATACGGTTATTTTAGTAGAGTTCACATGTGATGTGGGTGATGATGTTTGGAACAACAGTGAGAAATATTCTGATTATGTTATCGATGAACTGATAAAAGAGAAACTGATCACAAAAGAAGAAATTCTCAGCGCCCATACGATCAAGTACCCTCACGCCTATCCGATATATAGTATCGGATATGAACAGAGGTTAAAATCAATTGAAAAATTTTTCAGCAGATTTCCTAATCTGTATACTACAGGAAGACAGGGATTGTTTACATATGTAGATAAAGATATTTGTATGAAGATGGGAAAAATCCTTGCCGATTATATAAATGATGGAAATGATATGAAGCAGGATATTCCTGACATTGGAGGAGAGAAGGTGTTCTTTTAGATTCTTTTCTCTGCTCAAAATAAACCGAAAGGTAACCAATGATAAAAAGAATCACACTTATATATCCGCCTTATAGTGAATCGGAAAATACTGTTACCACTATAAGCGTCCCGATGGGAATCTCTTCAATAGCCGCAGTACTGGAAAAAAAGGGTTATGAAGTTAGTATCATAGATGCTTCTGTAGACGGTACCCCACTTGAGGAAATAGTAGAGAAGGTTAAGGAAATAAATCCGGATCTTATTGGTCTGAGCTGTATATTTGTATCTTATCATCATGCGATAGTTCAGTTAGCAAAAATGCTGAAGGATCAATATGATGTCCCGATCATACTCGGTGGAAACCATGCAACTGCTCTTTCTCACCATTTTATTGAAAAGGAAGGTATTGATTTCGTTGGCAAGGGTGAAGGTGAAGCCTTGATGCCACCATTTATTGAAGCTCTAAATTCAAATTCCGATCTCAAGAAAGTGGAGGGTCTGGTATTTAAAGAGAATGGAAAGATTATAGATACGGGACCCGGCCCTATTTTAAAAGACCTCGATGATCTACCGATGCCTGCATATCATCTTTTTGATATGAAGAAATACAAAGCTTTCGAATTGATGTACAGCAGGGGATGCCCATTTAAGTGCACATTTTGCGCATCTCAGGTAGTCTTTACCAGAAAGGTCAGGTATAAACCTATTGAACATACTATAGGTGAATTAAGATATCTTGTGGATAATTTCGGCAATCTGCCTACAGTTTTCTATGATGATACTTATACTCTTCGGGAGAAGCATGTAATGAAGTTGCTCCAGAGGATGATAGATGAAAGATTTAATCTAAAATGGCGCTGTGCTACAAGAGTATCTGTAATAAAGCCGGCAATGCTTGATAAAATGAAAGAAGCCGGTTGTATCCAGATCAAGTTCGGAATAGAATCCGGTAATGACGAAATGCTCTTGAAATTGAGAAAGGCAATCAAGGTCTCTGAGGTGAGAGAGGCAGTTTATCTGACTAAAAAGGCCGGAATAATGTGCTCGACTTTCTTTATGATCGGTAATATCGGTGAATCAAAAGAGAGTGTTTTTGACAGTTTCAGACTGATAAAAGATATAAGACCTTCAACTGCCAGCTTTGCTATTGCAATACCGCTTCCAGGAACAGAGATGGCGGAAGAGCTTGAAGAGACGGGTATGGTAACCCAGGAGGAACTTGACTGGAACCATTTATTACCACTGAGAATGATCACAAGGGATTATGAACCTTATGCAGCTGAACTTGCTGCAAGAAGAAGCAGTTTGACGGCGGAAGAGATCATGACATACGGTAAAATGGGTAACTATATGTCAAACCTTTCGCTGATCTACAGTCCAAAAGAAATCCTGTTCAGAATGAAGGCAGACGGCTTTTTCAAAACCCTTGGGGAAGTAGGGAAGGTACTAATAAGTTCTATAACTAACTTCTCTTTCTTTGTCAAGACTTCGAAGATCTATTTCAGATTGGAGAAACTTCCGGCCTTTGTAGAGAAGACACAGGTGAAGCCAGCTGAACCAATAAAGAAAGAGGCAAAAAAAGAAGAACCATTAAAAGAACCTGTAAGCAGTTAGAATAATATATAATCACGCAGTAGGAATAATGAAGATCGAAAATAAAAGAGTAATGGTAACCGGAGGAGCAGGATTCATCGGCAGTAACCTTGTTGATGAACTTTCGAAAAAGAATGAAGTAATTGTAATTGATGATTTCTCCTCCGGTAAGAGAGAAAATCTAAAGCAGCATGAAAACAGCAGTAGTGTCAAAATAATTGAGGCAGATATCAGGGACAAGGGAAAGATGTTCGAGTATACAAGAGGCGTTGAAGTTCTGTTCAATCTTGCCGTTCGTTGTCTGAGGATTTCAATTCACGATCCCGAGGTTAATAACGATGTCAACGCAACCGGGACATTGAACCTTCTGATGGCTGCAATGGAGAATAAAATTGACAGGTTTGTATACTGCTCGACATCAGAAATATACGGTACGGCGAAGACAGTACCCATGAATGAAGACCATCCCAAGGAACCACTGACGGTTTACGGAGCTTCTAAATTTGCCGGTGAATTGTATACAAAAGCTTTTACAAATGTTCATGGATATCCGGCAATGGTTGTCAGGCCGTTCAATACATATGGTCCGAGAGAACATTTTGAGGGTCCATACGGTGAAGTGATACCGAAATTTTTTGTTCGTGTATTGAATGACGAACAGCCGATTGTTTTTGGAACAGGAGACCAGACACGGGATTTTACGTTTGTATCGGATTCTGTTAGAGGTATGATCATGGCTGCTGAATGTGATGAAATGATAGGTGGAGCTGTGAATATAGCTTGCGGCCAGGAAGTGACGATCAATAATATAGCCGAGTTGGTGATCGAAACTTCAGGAAAAGAAAACCTTGAGCCGAGGTATGAAAAGGACAGGCCCGGGGATGTTATAAGACATTATGCCGATACATCGAAAGCAGAGAAGATGTTCAATTATAAACCTCAGATCTCGATCAGGGAAGGTATAAAATTATTCTATGAATGGTTTATTGAAGAATATCCTGATGTTAAAGAATGCTTTAAACAGGATGTAATATTTAACTGGGAAAAATGATTAATGATTCCGATCATCAAACCCTATTATTCCGAGGAAGAAGAGATAGCAACAGCTGAAGTAATTAGATCGGGGTGGGTAACCCAGGGGCCGAAAGTCAAGGAATTCGAGGATATTCTTTCAGAATATGTTTCGGCAGAATTCGCAATTGCTGTCACTTCTTGCACAACGGCTCTGTTTCTTGCCTTAAAAGTTCTGGGGATAGGCAGAGGGGATGAGGTTCTTGTACCTTCATTTTCTTTTATAGCAACGGCAAATTCAGTTGTTCATGTCGGCGCAAAACCGGTTTTTGTCGATATTGATCCACAATCATATAACATGGATCCTGACCGTATTGAAGAAAAGATCTCAGATAAAACAAAAGCAATTATGCCGGTCCACCAGGCTGGAATACCGGCCGATATGGATATTATAAATGAAATTGCAGGTGCTAACGGAATTCCGGTCATAGAAGATGCAGCTTGTGCTATAGGATCAGTTTACAAAGGCAAGAAAATAGGTTGTTCCGAGAATCTTGTCTGTTTCAGCTTTCACCCAAGGAAGATCATTACCTGTGGTGAAGGTGGTGCGGTTGTCTCAAATAATAATAAGTATGAAGAGGAATTAAGGTTATTAAGGCATCAGGGAATGTCAGTTTCAGACCTGCAGAGGCATAATTCTAAAAACCTTATCTTTGAAGAATATCCAATAGTTGGATTTAATTTCAGACTTACCGATATCCAGGCTGCTGTAGGTATCGTCCAGATGAAGAAGCTGGACGAGATCATTGAAAAAAGAAATCTTATCGCAGATGAATATAATAATGCATTTAAAGAAAATCCTTATATCGTGATTCCGGCAGCTCCGGAACAGACCAGTATTGCATTTCAGTCATATATGATCAGGATTAGAAAAGATGCTCCTGTAACCAGGGATGATGTGATCAGGAAACTAATGGAAAGAGGTATTGCTTCAAGGCGCGGTATAATGGCAATACACAGAGAGAAACCGTATGAAAATATCAGAGCCCTGGAACTTACTGAAACGGATAAAGCCTTCGACAATACTCTTATTCTGCCGCTATATCCCCAGATGAATATTAAAGAGCGTCAATACGTTATAGATAGTGTTATAAGTATTCTGCAATAACTGTTTTTAGTTTTAGTTAATCGGTTAAATTGATACAATATATTGAGGGTAAAATGAAGTATTCTGAGAGAGGCGAAGTAAAAGCCTCTTCAATAGAAAGGTTGATCGATCATTTTCTAATAAGATTCAGAAATAAGAAAGTATTGAAACATGTACCGTCTGAAGGTAGTCTGCTTGATATTGCTTCAGGTGACGGTCATCTCATTAAAACAGCATTGAATGAAGAATGCACGGGGATCGATGTCAGGCAGTGTGTAAAAAAATACAAAGACAAGAATGGTGATATCAAAATCGAATTTACTGACGGAATCTACATTGAAGATACACTGCCATTCGGCGATGAAGAATTTGATAATATGACGATCGTGGCCTCAATAGGGTATTTCAAGGACCTGAAACTGATTTTCCGGGAATGCAGCAGGATCTTAAAAAACGGGGGGACTTTTGTATTCTCCACTCCGCTTCCGGCGGCTCAAAAAATCCTTTTTTTTGTAGATATGGGATATAAAGAATATTTTGATCTGGATAAAGTCGAATCTCTTATGCCGGACAACTTGAGATTAGAATTATATAAGCGGTTCGAATTCGGGGTGAATCAACTTTTCGTTTATAAAAAAAGAAATGGATAAATAATAAAAACAAATTACGATTTTACAGATATAAAATACAGTGTTTAGACAGTTAACAGGAGATATAAATGGAAAATCTTAAAGATTCAATACAGCAATATTATGATGACACTGCAACAATATATAACACTAAACACGGGGTAGATCTGTATGGTAATACCTGGGGTTTAAAAAAATATTATCTTCCGTTGTTCGACAAATATATCCCCGATAACCTGGATATGCTCGAAATCGGATGCGGAACCGGAAAATATACAGAGATTATGAACAAAAGAGCAAAAAAGGTTATTGGGATGGATATTAGCGATAACATGCTCGACATGGCTAGAAAGAGAGTACCCGGTGTCGAGTTTATTCAGGGAGATTGCGAAAAACTCGATATGTTCGAGGATGGACAATTCGATATTGTCTACGGTGTTAATGCATTTTCATATTTTCCAAACAAAGAAGAGGCATTGAAGTCGATCCACAGAGTGCTGAAAAAAGACGGTATATTTATGCTTATTGACGTTAATGGACCTAATCCAGTGTATCTTATAGCTTATATGATAGGCCGGATGGATATTGATGACTGGTATAGTTATCTCAGAAAAAATACACTGAAATACCTTGTTCCGATGCTCGAGAATGGGGGATTTGAGATCAAACATAAAGATATAATAAACTGGATCCCAAATGCTTTGCCCAAATCAATAGTATTATCTGCAATTCCGTTTGACTTCGTTCTGTCCCGAATCCCATTTATTAAGAAGTTTGCTATGAGGACTATTCTTGTAGCCACAAAAAACTAAGACATCTCCGGTTGGAGGAATTTTTAATATATAAAATCACGATGATTGATGGAAAATAAGAAATATGAAATAGGCGAAAAAAATGAATGGGAGATCAGGGCTGTTCATGACAATCCCGTATCCTATGCTTACATGAAGGGTATTCCAGATGAATTGGCCTCAGTATTCTTTAAGGCAGAAGACAAATACGAAGATACAGTCTTCTCATCGACAAAAGGAAAGCTCCTAGAGGTGGGTGCAGGTCTGGGCAGATGGAGTCACAGACTTGAAGAAAAAGGGAAAGAAATAGTAAGGACAGATATTTCTCACAATGCCCTTAAAGAGAATGTATCTGAGAATAACTTTCCGAGGGTTTGCTGTTCGATTGACGCATTACCTTTTAAAAATGATTATTTTGATTCCTTGTTCTGGGTAAATGTGATTTCTGCATTAAATGACAGAGAAAAACAGGATAGAGCTCTAAACGAGATCGTAAGAGTAATCAAGGTTGATGGCAATGTTGTGTTTATTGAATTTACTGTTCCCGGGATAATCAAATTACTATTTAATTCATTGTACAAAAAAGTTGTGAAGAGAGAACCATTTGTTAAGGAGAGACTGTCGGTATTATACGATAAATGCGATCTGGTCATTAAAAAAGATAAGAAACTATTCGCTTCGACATATCTGGGTATCCTGGTATGGAAAGTATTTAACAATAGCAAAATTCTTAAACCGGTATTGTTGATTAGCAGAATAATTGACAAATTATTATTTGTGTTTTTCGATACATATCCAGTATATGTATTTAGGAAGAAATGATCTTAGTCTATTAAATTACTACTCTTTCTGATGGTTCCGAAATTATGTTCAATATACCGTTAAACCTTTCGAATTACCTGCGTACAGTTTTTCCTAATGAAAAGATCAAAATTGCCAATGAGGGACTTGGTCAGGACGAATTTACTGAAAACACAGTTTTTATTAACCTATCTGAACCGCTTGATCTGGATAAGGAGCTCCTTTGTCTCGAGATTAACGAAAATATCCCAGCCTTGCTTACAAAAACAGATTATCTTTTCCCATCTATAAGATTATATAAAAATGAAGAAGTTGTGCCCGAATCCTTCCGGAATGAAGGTAAAATTATTGCATCATTCAGTATAAATAATAAGCAAACAGAAGAAAGAATTCCTGCAGTAGTTGAATATTCGGGGAACAGATTCGTATTCAATTTTGACCTGTTTGGGACTATCGAATCGATTCAGCAGGAAAGACATATAGTTCGGACTAGACCTTCATATACCTACTTACCTTTTAATATTCAGAAGATACCTCCTTCGTGGAGGATGATCGGGGATAAGATCCTTAAGTCTGATCAGGATACACAAAATGAAACTGAATTTTTCCCGGAATATCCCTTTGACCTTTCAGCTGAGATCCTTAGAGGTCTGTTTTTATATTGTGTAAAACAAATTGAAAATATTGAAATTAACTTAAATATTTGGCCGGAAAACAAGGAGTTCGTATTTCTGGCAACCCACGACGTCGACTCGGGGTGGATATACAATGACAATAATCTTTTTAAGTTTCTGGATATAGAGCGAAGGTATGATATTAAAGGTGCCTGGTATTTTGTCGCCAACCTGATAAAGCATGATTATGATAAAATAGATATTCTAAGATGCGAGGGACATGAGATTGGGCTGCACGGTCATAATCATGATCATAAATTCGCTTTCCTGCCGGAAAATAAGATGAGAAAAAGGTTTGAGAAGTGTAAATGGTTCATTGACAAATTTGAAGTATCAGGATTCAGATCTCCGCATGCACTTACATCGAGATTGCTTTTCAAGGTCATGAAAGATTATGTGAAATACGATTCGAGTCTTTATGATACCTATATCCCCAGGTTCAATGCAACAATGTACCGGCAGGGTTGTTCTTCGGTCACACCATATTATTATGACAGCCTTGATAACGGTCTGGTTGAGATCCCGATAACAATCCCTGAAGAGCATGATCTGTATGATCCGGAAGAAGGAGTAGACAGCATAGTATCGAAGCAAATGGAGAAAATCAATAATATAAAAAAACGCCGGGGAATTGCTACATTGATTGTCCATCCTGAACCTCAGATTTCTGCAAAGAAACACTTTTTAACGGCATATGAAGAGTTGCTGAAAATATTAATCCAGGATAAATCATGCTGGATATGCCGGCCTCTGGATATCTATAATCATTGGATTGAAATTAATAAATAGCTGGAAAACTGCTGATATATTGATCGCCGGATTAGAACACATGAATAGAAACAGACATAGAATAAGGATAGCAATTGTAATCCTTGTTTTTGCAATAATGACTATCCTATTTACATATCCCCTGATATTTCATCTGAATGACCACATTTACCGGGCCATAGGCGACCCTCTGGCTGTCTCAAATATTTTTTTCTGGAATTACCAGAATCTATTTAATCAGGCAGGAAATCTGTTTGATTTTCGTTGGTTTTATCCTGATTCTCTGAGCGCAACAGGTGATATTGTAATTAGTGATCTTATCTTATTCGCACCTTTTTATTTTATAAGTAAAAATCCGGTTTTTGCTACTAATATGGTTGTTGTGCTGTCGTTCTTTCTTTCTGCAGTATCTATGTTTTTTCTTGTATATTACTGGTCAGGCAGGCTTCCACTTGCATTTATTGCGGGACTTATATTCGGATTCTCTCCGCTGCGCCTTGGGAATGGTCAGATAATCTATATGATCATATTCTGGATCCCGTTATTCTTTATTTTTCTGGACAGATATCTAAAAAAAATGAAGATTAAGGATCTGATAATAGCTGCAATCCTGTATTCAATTCAGGTTTTAAGCGGCTGGTATACAGGATATATGTTCACTCTGTTAATACTAATCTATTTAACTTTATATTATTTAATCAACAAAACAAGATTTGAACTTAAACGACTTATTATCAGGTCTGTACCGGGAATAATCCTTGTATTAGTTTTAGTAGGGCCGTTTGCTTATTATTTTTCTAAACTTCTTTCATCAAATGAATATGCCAAGCCACTGGGGGAGACGGTACAGTATTCAGCCAGTCCGGATGATTATTTCATAGCGGATAACCATAACCGGATTATAGGAAGGTTAAGATTTGACAAACCGGTTATTAAAGAATTACCTCTAGAAAAGAAAATATTTGAGACAGCCCTCGGTGTTCTTGGAGAGAGAGTTAATAAGCTTGGCGTTAATCAGCTACCGGGAGAAGATATTCAGGAAAAACTGCCATTCGATAGATTCCTGTCTACTATCAACAAGAAATCGAATGAGAAAAATCTTTTTTTGGGCATCGTTCCGCTCATTTTGAGTATAATCGGTATAAAAAAAATAAAGAGGTTGAACGACGAACTTCTCAGAAATCTGACTTTGATCTTCTCGATTATCGCTCTGATATTTTTAATATTCTCTTTTGGCCCGTTTCTAATGATTTTTGGCCATTTTACATATATTCCACTTCCGTATCTTCTTCTTTATTACGTATTTCCTGCATTTGACGTAATGCGTGTGCCAGCACGGTTTGGATACATGGTTATGTTTGCTGTCAGTATTCTAAGTATATCAGGTTTGGCTTACCTTATGGAATTACTAAAGAATAAAAAGCAGAAGATAGTCCTATTTGTTTCCGTTGTTTTCCTGTTTTCATTTGAAGCTGCAAGCTTTCCTATAAGAATGGAAAAGGTGCCGGTAAAAGACGAAGTTCCTGAAGTGTATTACTGGCTTCGGGACTATGAAATCGATGGAGGTATTGCCGAGGTTCCTTCAATTAAAGGAAATCTCACAAGATATGATGAGGTATATGGCCATAGAAGGCATGAATTTATTAAAAGAGAGACACTCTACTGGTACTTTTCAAATTATCATATGAAACATGTAATAAACGGATATGCAACTTTCTTCCCGGATTCATATTTTGAGATAACTCGTTCATTGAATAATATATCCAGCCCTGAATCTGCAGCCATTCTGAAGAAATATGATGTCAATCTGTTTATACTCCACAGGAACTTGTTTGATAGTGAAGATATTCTAAATTGGTCTGAGGAGAATATTGAATTAGCCGGACTGGAGGTCGTAAAGGTATTTGGGAGTGATGTTGTATTGAAATGGAAAAAATAAGCGGACAGCCCACGAAAAATGGCCTGCCCGCCAAAAAAATCAATTCATACCAAACCTTATCCCTGACATAAACGTAAATCCCGGGGTGCCGTAGCCTTTAACATCCTCATAATCTTCATCAAAAAGGTTGTCAATTCTTCCGATAATTTCAATGCTATTAGTGATTTTATATGTGCCGGATATATTAACCAGGTTATAACCGTCAAGTTTTACTCTTGATGCAGGCCAGGAAGAGTAGTCCATATCGTCTCTTTCGCCGGTATGGATAAAATTGAAGTTGACCATCGCTTTTTCTGCGAACCTGTATCCGAGATCGAAACTGAATTTGTTTTTCGCCCTCCTAAGCAGGTCTTCTCCTGTTGTCTCATCTTCAGTATCAGTATATGTATATGCCATACCGAGCATCAGACCATTACTATTCCTGTATTTAGAGATGAATTCAATACCTATAGATTTCGCATCGGCTATGTTTTCATAAATCCATAGATCAGAGTTGTAATCTATCATGTTATCGAATTTATTGTGAAAGAACACTCCCTCGAAGACCAGCCGGTTTTCCAGAAAGAACTGCTCGATTCCCGCGTCGATCCCTGTGCTCTCTTCAGGTTCCAGGTCTTCTGTGCCGTAATCGGAATAAAGCTGGTATAGAGTTGGAGCTTTAAATCCTGTACCAATAGTCGCTTTCAATTTTGTGTTAGTTTCTTCAATGAAAAATGCCGGCGCTATACGAAAAGTAGATTTGGTTCCGAATTTTTCATGATCATCAAATCTGCCGCCGAATGTGATAAAGAATACATTATTATATTTGAATTGGTCCTGAACGAAGAATCCTTTGTTATTTGCAGTTTTTTCATCAAATACGCTTGAAAAAGGGCCCCAGGCGCTTTCCGAATAGTAATCAGATTCACCCTTTTCCTCCTTTATGTCCACCCCGAATGTCAGCAGATTGTTCTCATTAAGATTGACAATACTCTGCCATTCGAACTTTGTATTCCGGCCTTTGAATTCACTTCTGACAAGATCATCAGGATGTGCAGCATCCGTACCGTTATTATTCTTGCGGTTTATGTCACTGAACAGGATACCGGCATGATTTTTCCATCTTCCGTCGAATAATGATATATCAGCTGTTGCCTTTACGTATATCTGTCTGTCGTCGATCACATTATTCGGATCGTCACCAAAAGGTCCGCCCGAATTATCTATATCAGTTTCAGAGTCGATCACTCTTGAGATCAATCCGAAACGTACATTGTCTGATGCATCAAGAGAAAGACGGGTAGAGAATGTAGTGTTTGCATAACCGTCTTTTTCTGAATTTCCGTCTTTCTCATTCGCTCCTGAGATGCCTTCGGATTCCATCCGGGATAAGGCTGCGGAATAATTAAGACGCTCATAAACTCCGTTAAAACCCATCCGCGAAAGTAAAGTCCTGTATGTTCCGCCTTCTGCAGATAAGAAGAAACCGGGATCGGCAGAGCCTTTCTTTGTAATTATATTGATTATTCCTCCAATTGCTTCCGAACCATAAATTGTACTTTGAGGCCCGCGGACTATCTCAATCCGTTCAATATTGTCTGTGGTAAGATGGGCGAAATTATATGTCTTCGAAGGCGAGATAGGATCGTTTGTCTCCATCCCGTCGATAAGAATAAGAGTATGCTCTGATTTTGCGCCCCTGATAAGGATAGTAGCAGTGCCTCCTGGCCCCCCCGACCTCGACACATCAAGACCCGGGACAGTTTTCAGAAAATCGAATACCATTTCCTTACCTCTGCTTTTCAGTATTTCTTCCGGAATGACTGTAAAACTCATAGCTAATTCCTTAACAGCTGTCTCAGTTCTTGTAGCGGTGATTACTATCTCTTCCATAACAGCTTCACCCATAGCTTCCTGAGAACACGATTCTCCGGCAGTCAGAATAATTGTCAGAGTTAAAGTGATTAAAAGAAAAGATTTTAAAGACATTAGATACACCTTTTCCCCCCTCGGGGATTTTTGAGTTTGCAGTTCAGTCTGTTTTCAGGTATCCTGGCTTGTGTTCAACCTACATTCTGCGCCTTCCCGTCCCGATAGATCGGAACAGTGGCCAATCCGCAGATTTCGTCCCATTTACAGTCGCGGGGCGGCGGAAGATTTTCACTTCCTTCTCTGAATCCAGACAGTCAATTACAAAAAAATCCCTGGCTTTGTACAGCCCGGGATAGCGTTTTTTATCCTGAATATTTCCGGGATCATCTTAAAAGCCGCAAAACGATCACCGATATTATCGGCAGGTCTTCTGACTTCCGGATCTTCCTACTTATCATACCTTCCCATTCTGAATCATCGGAACAGTGGATGTTATGATTTTCGTTCCCGGTTACAGCGGCGGTTCCGTGACGGATTTTCACCGTCTTCCCTTTTAAAGCCTGCCAGCTTCCGATAACATAGTGATTTTAGCGATTTAATTAAATAAATGCAATATAAATAATCCGTATTTTTGTAACGGCTTGACATTAATTTCTATGTTCTATATATTCCATATATTCTAAACCGGTAATATCCTGCAATTGCTGCAAACTTCACTGAAGGAATAGATATTATGCTAAAATATAAGAAACCTACAGACCTGTATGGAAAAAAATACGAAGTACTCGATAATGGCTTTATAGTCCTTGTAGATGTTATGGGAGATGATTC
>JANQEH010000086.1 GCA_028278455.1 bacterium | reverse complement strand
GTTACGAATCCCCTGCGGGTCAGCTTATTGAGAGGGGTATATATTGATCCATATGACCATTGAGTCCCGGTATCTTCAAATAATCTTGTTCTGATAGCTACACCATATGCATCATCTTTGAGTTTTAATATGGTGATCAGAATTATTTCTTCTGAACGTGATAGTAATTTCATTTCATGCTCCTATAAACATATACCCTATTCATATCTCAGAGAATCTGTCGGATCTGCGAGAGCTGCCTGCATAGTCCGGGATATTATCGTAAGGAAAGCGATCACAAACGCAAGGGCAGCTGCATATACGAATACTCCCCATCCGATCTCGATCCTGTAAACAAATCCCTGAAGCCATTTATTCATATAATAGAAAGCTATTGGCCAGGAAACGATATTTGCAGCTAAAGTCCATTTCAGGAATTTCCAGGAAAGCATTTTAACTATTACCGGTACTGAGGCACCGAGAGATTTCCTGATTCCGATCTCCTTGGTACTTTGCTCAACGGTATATGATGCTAACCCGAAAAGCCCCAAACAGCAGATCAAGACTGCGAGAATCGAAAAGTAATTAATTGTACTGCTCATCCTGATCTCTGTTTTATACATGTTATCATATCTCTCATCCATGAATTCAAAGGTAAATGGATAACCGTTTGAAAAATCATTCCATACTTTCTCTATATCATTAATTGTCTCGTTGATTTCACCAGCTCCCAGCTTAATAGACATGATCTGCCTGATATCCGGTGCAAGGACCAACGTTACAGGGCTTATAGGGATGTGCATGTTTTCACTGTGAAAATCCCTGACAACACCCACAATGGTCCCCCTTTCTCCATTATTGTACTCATAATTCCTGGTATATTCCTTTCCGATGGGATCGTCCCACCCGGCCAGTTTAGCTGTATATTCATTAATAATGTATGCGTTTTTACCTTCATCAAGCTTCTTGTCAAAATTCCTTCCCCTGATGATCTCCAGATCGAAGACATCAATATAACCATAATCTACTCTGGAATAATGAGAAGGAATGCGGCCGATCTTCGAATCATTTTCGTTTTGATATAAAAATGTGTTATGCCAGTTGATCTTCATTGGGATAGTTGTCGAGAATGCCACATCCTTCACCCCGGGATTCTTCAGTAATTCCTCTTTGAATGCCTGGCTTCTATCATACACTGATGTATCATCAATACTGAGAACGACAATATTCTCTTTAGAGAATCCCAGATCCTTATTTCTGATGAAATGCAGCTGATCCGATATGACAAAGGTACTTATAATCAGGAATATCGATATGGCAAACTGAACTACCACAAGGATATTCCTCAATTTCAGACTTCTGGTATTTAAATTAGAAATCCCTTTAAGCTTACCTGAAAGTGCAAATTTTGAAATAAAGACTGCAGGATAACTGCCGGCTATTATACCTAAAAATAGTCCTGATCCTATCATAATAAAAATGAGATTCAGATTTTTTGATAACACCAGTGGTTCTTCAGGTACTACAATTGAATTGAACATTGGAAGGAGTAAATATGCGAAAACCAGAGAAAAAACTAATGAGATAGATGTGATCATTATTGATTCGCCGAGAAACTGCTTAACAAGCTGAAATCTCATTGCGCCGGCGACCTTTCTTATTCTTACTTCCTTTGTTCTTTTTACAGCCTGTGCTGTCGTCAAATTTAAGTAGTTTATAAATACGATTATCAGTATAATCAGACCGACTGTTGAAAATAGATATATGTACCGTATATCATTTACAGAACTAAAATGAAACACAAGTTCTGATGAGCGAAGGTGGATATCCAGCAGGGCAAGGTTATAGAAAACACTTCCGTCCTTGAAATTATGCTTTGTCTCCAGCCATTGCGGATATTTTTCCTCAAGTAATTTCGGATCTCCTCTCCTATTCAATACAAAGAAAGTATCGATATAGTAATTTCCCCAGTTTTCCAGCGACATGCCGAAATCCTCCAGTGTTTCCAGTTTAGCAAAGATATTCCCTTTTATGTGAGAATTTCCCGGTATATTTTCGAAAACTCCTGTTACAGTCATATCATTTGCTGAACCAGAGAAAGAACATTGAAGAACTTTACCGACAGGATTCTCAGCTCCAAAAAATTTCGCCGCTGTTTCCTCACTGATTATCACAGTGCCAGGATTTTCAAATACAGTGTTTTTATCTCCTGATAAAAGCTTAAAACTGAAAACATTAAATAACTGATCATCGGCCCAAACCCAGCTATCTTCTACAAACACCCTGTTGTCGTATCTGACTAGAACATTACTTTGATCGCATAGCCTCGTAGCTGCCTCCACCTCAGGAAACTCATCAGCAAGTGCAGGAGCAAAGGGCGCCGGTGTTACTGCCTGATCCTTGAAAATAACTTTATATATCCTTTCCGCCTTCTCATTATGTCTAACATAATCCAGTTCAAATTGAACATACAGCCCTATCATTAAAAAAACAGAGATACCTACTGCAAGCCCGCCGATATTCAGGATTGAATAGGTCTTGTACCTGAAGAGATTTCTTATAGCGATCTTAAAATAATTCTTAAACATTGCTGAGCTCCTGTAAAGTGCATTGATTATAAATGTGGGAATAGCTTTAACGATCTGGAAAAAATACCATATTGCTCCTGCAACCAATCCTTTCTGCCCTACAACTTCTATATAAGATTCTCTAAAATCACCAAGCTTTTCATACTCTTCATCATATTGCAGAAAACGTGTCAATATCCATTCGAGCAGTTTTGGAGGTTTGATCCCGAATTTCATAGTTTTTTTATTTCCGCTTTATTACTATCAAAAATTGATACTTATACAGGTTAGACGAAGTTATTTCGTAAGGGTTGCGGAATTTCTAGATATGAAAGCCTGGAAGATTCAAAAATTAAGCGGCGGATTTCTTATTCATATCTCAATGAGACTACCGGATTTACCAGTGATGCTTTGACGGTTTTATAGCTGATAGTTAATATTGATAACACCAATACAATTAAAACAGAAAGAATATATGAACCAAAGTCCGGATCAATATGTCGGGCAAAACCCTGCAGCCATTTGTTCATCACTATATGCATGACCGGATAGGATAAAATGTTCGCAGCAATAATGAATCCTGTGAACTCACCTGTAAGAAGCAATCCTATCCTTGAAGATGATGATCCCAGGGCTTTTCTGATCCCTATCTCCTTAGTCCTCTGCCCTATCACATAAGTTGATAGACCGAGAATGCCAAGGCAGGCAACAAACAATGTAAGAAATGAAAATATACTGAAGATCTCTCCGAATTTTTGCTCATTTATATATTGCCGGTTATAGTGTTCATCAGCAAAGAAAAAATCAAAAGGCAGTGCTCCATAGCAATTATCCCAGATATTTCGGACATCGTCAATTATTCCGCTATCTCCAATATTGATCTTGAGTGCCATATAGCCCGGGATCATCCTGTTAAGGAAGAATAAATTAGGTTCAACCTGGTTTTTTAATGAAAGATCGTAATAATCATTTATTACTCCAACGATTCTCCATTTATTATCACCGGATGTGATATATTTCCCTATAGCCTCCCCGGGAGAGCCAAATTGAAAAACATCAACTGCCGTCCGATTTATAATTACAGACAAACTGTCATCGGTAATTATTTCCCTTGAAAAGTTTCGTCCTGCAAGAATCTCGATATTAAAGATATCAAAGTAGTCATAGTCAATACTATTAATATAGGAATTGACCCTGTCATCTTCGGTCATCCCCTCGGTTCTAAAAGACCATATCCAGAAGTTCTCACTACCGGGAAATCCCACAGATGAGGTTATTCCTGAGACCTCATGTAATGACAGAATATTCTCTTTAAATGTATTTACGCGACTATTTAGAAGTTCACTATCATCAGTATCGACAGGATTTACGATCACCATAGTCTGTTCCAGGTCCAATCCTATATCGAAATTAGTCATATAATCGAGCTGTTTGAAAATAATAAGTGTGCAGGAAAGGATAAAGATCGATATTGCAAATTGGACTGTTAGAAGTCCTTTTCTTGTTATGAGGCCGCTTTTACTGGTCTTATTCAAACCCTTGATCACTGAAACCGGCCTGAAGGATGAAAGGATCATTGAAGGGTAGTATGCCGTTGCCGTCATTCCTATAACGAATATCAGAAATATCCTTATCCAGAAAAACACAGAATCAAAAAGAACGGTTGAAATATCCTTGTTCAACAGCTCGCTAAGATACGGTAATATAGTTAGTACTAAAACCGCACACAAAATCATGGAAATGACACATAAAATAATAGCTTCGAAGATATAATAATTTATTAGCTGTGATTTAAAAGCCCCGATCACTTTCCTGATCCCAACCTCCCTTGCCTTTTCAAATGACCTGGCAGTAGAAAGATTGACAAAATTTATCAATGCAATTATCAATATCAGGTATGCTACTATAGTCAGAAATGTAACTGCCTTTCCGTTACCGTTTACGCCTGCTTCCCATGACAGGTCAGAGTTAAGATGAATATTCTGCAATGGCTGTAGTAAAAAAACTAATCTTGCATTTCGCGCCCTAAGTCTTTCTCCATCATGTTTCTCTATAAAATCCGGCAGCTTAGCCTGAAAATAATCGGGATCTGCTCCAGGTTTGAGTTTTATGTATGTGTAGAAATCATACCATCCCCAGGAGGTCTGTAAAATCCCCGGTTGAAGAAATTGCTCGAAAGTATTAATGGAGATGATAAAATCAAAATCCAGATGTGAGTTTTCCGGAATATTTTCTAAAACTCCAGTTACAGTCAGGTTAAGGTTTGCGGATTCATGGATAAGGATCTCGCCGACTGGATCTTTATCACCAAAGTATTTCCTGGCGATCTCTTCAGTAATGACAACTGAATTCGGTTTATTCAGAGCATTATTGACATCCCCACTCGTCAATTTATAACTGAAAATCGAAAAAAATGAACTGTCAACATAAAACATATTATTTTCACTGAAGAGTTTCTCTTCATACCTGACGACACCCTGAATATGGGGATAGAGTCTTACAAACTCATCGACTTCCGGGAATTCATTTTTTAATTCAATGCCGACAGCGGGATATGTTACGGCACTTTCAAATACTTTTTCATTATTGTGATATCTGTCCATCCTGATCCTGAATATTCTGTCAGCATCTTTATGGAATGAATCATAGCTTTTTTCAAAACGGACATATAGCAGTATGAGAATGCAGCTTGCCATTCCGACCGATAACCCAAGAATATTGAATAAAGAAAAAGATTTGTGCCTTCTGATATTTCTGAAAGTGGTCTTGATATAGTTCTTAAACATTATTGTACCTCTGTTAACCGAGTAAAACAAATATGGAATCAGGGATCTAATGACTTGAGTCCAGTACCAGAAGCAGGCATTTACCCTCCCGTACTTTTCCATTATCTGGATATAATCCTCAGAAAGGTCTCCGGAACACAGGAATTTGTGGTTATAATAAGTCATTCTCCTCAGCAGCCATTCGGCTATTCTTGGCGGTCGCTTTCCCATATTATTCATTTCTCAAAGAGTCCACAGGATCAGTATATGCGGCTTTCAGTGACTGATATCCTACAGAGAGAATTGTTATAACAATAGCTAACGCTCCAGAAAATACATATACCTCAAGATCAATATCTGTTCTATAAACGAAATTCTGCTGCAGCCATTCGTTAACCGCATAATATCCAATGGGATAAGATATTACCGCTGAAAGGATGATCCATTTCAGAAACTCCATGCCAAGCAGGGATACTACGTTATTTATTGTTGCGCCCATAGCCTTCCTTATCCCGATCTCCTTCGTTTTACACTCCGCCACATAAGATGCAAGTCCGAATAAACCGAGACACGCAATAAAAATCGCTATCGCTGTAAAATACAGGAAGCTTTTACCGAGTCTTTGCTCAGATTTATACATCCTGTCAATCCTTTCATCCAGAAAAGAATAAGTGAACGGGAAATCAGATGAGAATTCTTTATATTTATTCTCAACAAAAGCCAGAGTACCGGAAATATCCTCAGGACTGATTTTTAATGACAGGCATCCTATCGTTCCGGGATAATCAGAATTAATTAGCTTTATTACGAGCGGTTGGACTTTCTTTCCAAGATCGTGAAAATGGAAATCATCCGCTACTCCGATAACAGATCCTTCCTCCCAGTGTTTGAATCCCTTTCCAATGGGATTATCCCATCCGATAGCTTCGACTGCAGTTTTATTCAGTATATATGCTGTCTCCTTATCCGTAACAATATCTTTTGAAAATTTTCTGCCAGCCAGAACGTTCATTTCGTAGAAATCGAAATAATTATAATCCACGTAGGTTCTATAGAAATTTATATCATCGTCTTCAGTTTTGCCTTCCCAGCGGGCATCACCTCCTTCAGTAATATAGTCGGGAGGTTCATGGGAAGCTGTTATATCAAGTATTCTCGAATATTGCAGTAATTCGTTTTTCAGTGGAACATAATTTCTGCGGAGCTCATTGCTTTGCAGGTTTAGTATTATAATATGCTCTTTATTATAACCCAGATCTTTATTATTGATATATTTCAACTGATCGTATATGGCAATTGTACAAAATATCAGTACTATTGAGATAATAAACTGAAAAACGACTAGAGAATTCCGCAACGAGAGTTTAGTTTTCACACTTTTACCGGACGTACTTTTAATCACACTTGCGGGTTTGATCGATGACAGAAAAAAAGCAGGATAGATCCCTGACACAATACCTACGGTGACAACGGTACAGATCAGACTCAAAATTAATTCCAGGTTGCTGTAAAAATTAAAAGAAAGATCTCGTTCGACAAAAGCACTGAAACCCGGCAGGACCAGCTTCACAATAATTATTGAAACAGATAATGCAATAAATGACAGGACTATTGATTCGCCAATAAACTGTCTGATAAGGCTGGCTCTTACCGCTCCGACAACTTTCCTTACACCGATTTCCCTGGACCGTTTTGCGGAACGGGCAGTAGAAAGGTTCATATAGTTCAGACATGCGATCAACAGAATCAGAAGCGCTATAACAAGGAATAGATAGATATATCTGATATCACTGTTTGCTTCCAGTTCTCCATTCATATGACCTTTAAGATGGATATCTTTTAACGGTTGGAGATAAATATCTACATTCCAATCTTTACCCGAATACTTTTTGTGAGGAACAGGAAATTTATTTTCGAAATCATGACGACCTATATTATTAAAAATCTGTATATATGTCTGGTAGTCATTGCTTTGCCATGTTTCTAACCACTCTTCATACTCTTTGTTGATTGTATAAAGTGTATTGAATGGGGCTAAAAAATCAAACTTAAAATGAGAATTAGCCGGTACATTCTTCAGAATTCCTGTGATTTTATAGTCATATTTTCCGTCCAGATTTAATATTTTCCCAATAGGATTTTCTCCTCCGAAATATTTATCCGCCATCTCTTCAGTCAGAAGCAAATTCATTGGTTCGTCCAATGCAGTCTTTGGATCTCCAGCTACAAAGGGAAACGAAAAGATTTCAAGAAACTCCGGATCGACAATAAAAAACCTGTTCTCGATATAATGTTTTTCTTCAAAATGGAATACTCCCCTTTTTTTGTTAATTCTGGCGATCCTTTCTATTTCAGGACAATCTTGCATCAGCGGGGCTTTAAGAGTTCCGGGTGTATTATTCCACCAGTCGGTACCCAACCATACATTTCCAGGACGTTTCAGTACCACTCTGTAGATATTATCAGCATTCTCATGATATCTGTCATAGCTAAATTCATATGAAACGAACAACATAATTAGTATAAAACACGTCATACCAACAGATAAACCTGCAATATTTATAAATGAAAAACCTTTACTTCTTTTTATATTTCTCAGCGCTGTCTTCAGGTAACTTTTAAACATAATTGCTCCGGTTATAAATGTTAAGCTTAAATAGGGCAGTATCGACTTTAAAACCTGCGACCAATACCATACTCGGGCACGTATATTTCCTTTATCCTCCTGCAGATGATTGTAATTCTCCTGCAAATCACCGGTACTGTAGTACCTGTCATTGTAATATGTCAATCTTTTTAGCAGCCATTCGGCTAAGGACGGTGGTTTAAATGATTTATTCATATAGTCAGTTCTTCTTTAATCTGGCTGAAAGTTCATCTATTCCTTCCCATATCGACTCATGGAATTCGACTGTATTTCTTAAAGCAGAGATTCCCCTTTCGGTTAGTTTAAAATAGATTTTGCTCTTCCCTCCTCTTTCAGGTGTAGGATCGCCTTTTTCGGATCTTAAATATCCTTTTTTCTGAAGTTGATCAAGAGAATTATATAGAGTCCCGTAAACGACATCCTTCTCAGTCATTTCTATGACTTTTTCACGTATGGAGACCGGATAGGCGTCGCCCTTTAATCTCAAAATTGCCAGCAATAAAACCTCTTCATTTAGGGTAAGATATTTCATAGCAGACTTTCCCAAAATATATTAACGAAATTTTCATTATTATATTTTAACGAAATTTTCGTGATAATGTTTCATGTTGATTTTTCTTGAATATAAAAGATTTTTTATGTCCGGTTTTGAAGTCTATTCATACCTCAGGGAATTGACCGGATCGGAGAGGGCCGCTTTAATAGACTGATAGCTGATTGTCAATATAGCCACGAGGACTACAAGACCTCCGGAGACCAGAAATAGACTTATTTCCATATTTGTATGATATGCAAAATTCTGCAGCCATTTGTCCATTGCATACCAGGCTATTGGCCAGGAGATAAGGTTTGCTATTATGATAAGCATTAAGAATTCTCTCGAAATTAGTCTCACTACACTCCCGATATCGGCTCCGAGGACTTTTCTGATCCCGATCTCCTTAGTCTTCTGTTCTGCAGTAAATGAAACCAGCCCGAACAATCCGAGGCAGGAAATAAAAATAGCTATCGCTGTGAAATAGTTGAATATTTCACCTAATTTTTGTTCTGAGCGATACATGTTGTCAACTCTTTCATCAAGAAAGAAATATCTGAACGGGTAATCAGGAGAATGGGCTTTGAATTTTTGTTCAAGATAATCTAATGTCTCGTTAATCCTCTCGTTTCCTATCTTCACAGCATAATATGGTCTTATTCTTCTTGGAGTATCTGGCATCACAAGGCATAAAGCCATCGGTTCAACCTCGATATGAAGTGATGTGTTATGAAAATCTTTAAAAACTCCTATAACCTTGCCATTTGGATTTCTCCAATTGAAACCGAATTTCTTACCAATAGGATCATCCCATCCGATCATCTTAACGGCTGTTTCATTCAACAACCATGCCTCCTCAACGTCTGTAGTCAGCTCAGGTGAGAACGTTCTTCCGGCAGATAAATGGCAATCGAAAAACTCTATAAAATTATAGTCAACCAAAGCATTATAGCATAAGAAATCCTCTCCTTCCTGCTTTCCCTCCCATTTGGGATAACTATTTGAACCAACAGTTACAGGAAGGTCTCCCAGTGAATATATATCAATGATATCAGGATTCTTCTCCAGCTCCTCTTTAAACGGCTGGAAATTTTTCCTAATTGTGCCTGAGGTGATCCCATAAATAATATGTTCTTTATTAAAACCCAGGTTTTTCTTCCTGATATATTCCAACTGACTGTAAACAACCAGGGAACATACTATCAGAATCACCGAGATCATAAACTGTATAACAACAAGGGAATTCCTGAATCCAATAGATCTGCCTGCACCATTTTTTATAATACCTCTGACTATATTTATCGGTTTAAATGCAGAAAGGTATAAGGCAGGATAACTACCTGAAACTATACCTACGAAAACCAGTGTCCCGAGTATTCCAAGATACATATTCGGGCTGTTCAGCATGCTGAAATCAATACCTCTGTCTATAAAGCTGCTGAAAACAGGTATAACTGCATACACAGTACAGATAGAAATTACAAGAGAAAATAATACGAATAATATGGATTCACCGAAAAACTGCTTGATAAGATTTATCCTGAATGCGCCAACAACCTTTCTTATACCAACTTCCTTGGATCGTTTAACTGACCTTGCTGTCGCAAGGTTCATGTAGTTAAGACAGGCTATCATCATAATTAGAAAAGCTATAGCCGAAAAAAGGTATATATATCTAATATCGCTTATATTTGCTTCGTCAAAATTCAATCTACTGTGAAGATGAATTTCAGTAAGTTTCTGCAGCTTAAAGATGGATTCGTCTTTATAATCGGAATCAGTTTCTATGTGATTCTTCCTTAATTCCGATAATTTTTTCTCAAGATCATACCTGTCTATTCCATTGCTGACCAGGATATACATACCCCATGTATTATTGCTATTCCAACGTTCTACATGCTCACGTCCTCCCCAGGTAGTATAAAGTGAGTTGAAGGATGCAAGAAAATCAAACGTAAAGTGTGAGTTCTCAGGAACATCTTTCATTACTCCCGTAATTTTGAAATCTCTGCTTCCTATTTTCAGGATCTTGCCCATAGGATCTGCATCATGAAAATATTTCTCTGCCATACTTGCAGTCAATATTAACGAAAACGGTTCTATCAATGCAGTCTGGGGATCTCCAATGATCAAAGGATAAGTAAACATTTCAAGGAATTCAGAATCGACATATCTGATATCACTTTCCCTATATATATTCTCATCGTGAATTATTATCCCGCTTTCTTGTTTAGCTCTGGATGATCTCAAAACTTCGGGGATCGCATCATTGACAATAGGCTTTAAAGCTCCGGGTGTAGCATTGAACCATTCTGTACCCCTGTACATATTTCCTTTCTGATACATAACCACCCGGTAAATGTATTCTTTATTCTCATGGTATTGATCATAACTGAATTCATACTTGATGTAAAGCATTATCAGGATAGTGCACGTCAATCCGATAGCAAGCCCCATAATGTTTATAAATGAGTATCCTCTGTATCTTTTTATATTTCTTATTGCTATTTTCAAATAATTCTTTATCATTATCATGCTCCAGTAAGTTGAGTTTTTTGCATATTTAGGCAGACATAGGATCACTTGAATCCAGAACCAACAATAAGCAGCAAATCTTCCGTATTTATTATAAACATTATTATAGCCCTCTTCTACATCTCCAACGGCTGAGTACAAGACATTATTATCGATCATCTTTGCGAGTAACCAGCACGCTAATGCCGAAGGCTTTCCAGGACTGTTCACAGACATTATTCTGTTTCACCTGATTTTAGGTTAGGTATACCCAACCAGGACGCGCGGCTAATCTTCTCGATTTCCAGCAATGCCTTTTTCCCTTCATCTGTCAGCTCATAAAACACTTTGCTTTTTCCGCCGCGTTCCGGGGTTGGTTCCCCCTTGATCGAGAATACTAACCGTTTTTTTAGAAGCCGGCTTAGGGGTGCATAAACCGCTCCGAAAGACCACCTGCTGCATGTAACTTTCTCTACCTGCTCTTTGATCGCCATACCGTATGCCCTATCCTGAATACGCCAGATAGCAAGCAGAAGAAGTTCCTCCTGCCTTGTAAGAAATTTATACCCCATGAAATCCTCATAAATTAGTTTTATTTATTTAACGGTCTGACTATTAGATTTTCACCAGCAGTCCCTTTTGAATTATTATTATTCGACAATAGAGAATATATGTTTCAATATATTTTCTATTATCGAATGAATATACTTTTTAGTATTAGACGGGAATATATTGAAATGGTTTAAATATTATTCATACCTTAGTGAATCGACCGGATTGGATATGGAAGCTTTTACAGACTGGTATCCGATAGTGGCAAGAGCAATCAGTAATGATAGAAAACCTGCAAGGATGAATACTCCTATACCCGGCTCGATCTTATAGGCGTAATTCTGCAGCCAGTTGTTCATCCCTAACCATGCAACAGGCCAAGCTATAATATTCGCGATCAGGATCAGTTTTATGAAATCCTTTATAAGCATTATTATGTTGCCATATGCCTTTGCCCCTAATACTTTCCTGATTCCGATCTCCTTTGTTCTGCTCTCCACAACAAATGATATTAGGCCGAAAAGCCCAAGACAGGCGATAAGGATCGCAAGACCAGAGAACCAGGTAAAGATCGTCGCCAGTCTCTGCTCAGATTTATACATATCGCTATATTCATCTGTCAGAAAGTGAAAATCAAATGGAAAACCGGGATTGAACTTTTCTCCTGTTTCCCTGATGAAATCGAGTGTTTCTGCTAAATTATCGGGATCTATTTTAATAAAAACTGAACTGTAATTATTATCTTGCGGTAATATAATAAGAGGCCGGATGTCCAGGTGCATAGATAGTGAATGGAAATTTTTAGCCACACCAATTACTTGCCATTCCTGTTCACTTTTCGATCTTTTTTTTCTTTTTATGCTTTTTCCAACGGCCTTTTCCCATCCCATTGCATTTGCAGCTGCTTCGTTAATTATTACAGAATTTTCAAGGTCTAAAACATGATCACTCGAAAAACCGCGGCCTTCGACAATAGCTATCTTGAACAGATCAATATAATCATAGTCGACAGTAACCTGATAGAGACGAGTATAAGTCATTTCACCAGTATTACTTTCCAGATGGTATCCTCCTCTGCTATCAACAAGCATGGGAGGACAATTACCTGAAGAGACCTTTTTGATATGTTTATTTGCTAACAGTTCCTGCTTCAGAGATTCGATAATCCCATTATATGAACCTCTATCAAGCCTTACCTCTATAACATTCTCAAGATCATAACCCAGCTCCTTATTTTTTATATAATCGATCTGAGTCAGGATTACAATTGTACAGATTATAAGGACAATGGATATTAAGAACTGCCCTGTTACAAGCACATTTCTCATCAATGAATTCTTCGATAATAATAGTCCCTTGCTTTTAAGCGCATTCACCGGCCTGAAAGCCGATACGTATATTGCCGGATATGATCCCGATACTATCCCGACAAAAAAGACTATCAGAGAAATACAGATGATTAGGAGCATGTTTCCTGCTAATTCAATTTCAATGTTTCTGTCTGCTATTGAATTAACGAACGGCAAAAGCAGATATATTAACAGCATTGATATTACTAAGGCAAATATCGAGAAAACTAAAGCTTCCATAATGAACTGAATGAACAACTGTTTCCTCTGGGCACCGACGACTTTCCTGATCCCGATTTCTCTGAGTCGTTTAAGGGATTTGGCGGTAGCCAGGTTTATGTAGTTTATACAGGCGATCAACAAAATAAAAAAGCCCACCAGTGAGTAAAGATAGATGAATTTCATGTCATTATTATCCGAGCCTTCGAAATTCACATCCGAGTGAAGGTGGATACTCTTTACCGGTTGAAGAATATATTTATAGTTTTCACCGGCTTCGCTCTTAGCTCTTTCACCGACATATTTATCCACAAAACTAACAAGTTTGTTCTCGAAATCTCTGTATTCCGTATTCTCATCTAACCGAATATATGTTCTGTATGAGCTCGCACTCCATCGTTTCATCCTTTCAGCCCTTTCCGGATCGGATAATAATGTTCGGAACGATACAATGAAATCGAACTTTAAATGTGAATTCTCAGGAATATCTTTAAATACCCCGGTCACCTTCAGATCATACCTGTTTTTCAGACTTAGAACTTCACCCAGCGGATCATTATTACCGAAATATTTTTTCGCCTGGCTTTCAGATAAGATTATAGTATTAGGTTCAGTTAAAACATCCTCTCTATTTCCGGATATCATTTGATAAGAGAAAACATTCAGAAAATTTTCGTCTGCATATATCCCTGAACGTTCAATAAACCATTTTCCCTGGTAACCAAGCAATCCGCCGGCGCCACCGTATCTGGTTGCTGAAATAACCTCCGGGTATTCTTCCATGAGAGTCGGAGCCAGAAAGGCCTGCGTTACCACAAAAACGTTTTTCCCCATAAAATAATTTGTCGGTTCTTTTGCTACGATACGGTAAATATTATCTGCACTTTCATGGAAATTATCGTAACTGAATTCATACTGGATATAAAGGAATATTAATATACTGCAGGTAATTCCCGCTACGAGACCGGATATATTCAAAAAGGAATATCCTTTGTATCTGTTGATGTTCCTGAATGTGATCTTAAGATAGTTCTTTAACATGCTCGTGCTCCAGAATATTATTATGTTGAATAAATGTTTAATTGATAGTATCGCCTGCTTCCTGTACCATCGTTTTGCCGATTCAATTCCTTCTTCTTCAGCCTTTTCAAAATATATTTCTTCCAGATCACCAAGGGCCGGCTTTTGGTGATATTGATGTGAGAATTTCGATATCAACCATGATGCGATTTTCGGAGGTATAATATTATTTCCCATATTTCAGTCTGTTGTCAGTTTTCAATTCCGGTATACTATCACTTAATTCATTCCGAACTTTCAGGTGTTCCTGCAGTGCCTTTACACCTTTCTTAGTTACAGAGTACACTCTCTTACTGCGGCCGCCTCTTTCCTGTGTCGGCATGGATAGAATGGACCTGATATAGCCTGTTTTCTCCAGACGGTAAAGTGGATCGTAGATTGCCCCGATCGACCACTCCTTTCCCGTTACTTTTGTCAGGTGTTTCATCATAGTAGCGCCGTAGGCACTGTCCTTTAGATTCAGGATGGTCAGAAGTAATAATTCGTCATGCCCTGATAACATGATCAATTCCCCGTGTTTATATGTTTGGTATTTCGTAAGATATTCATAAAAAAATATCGACAATAGTTACGGATTTCGTAAGATATCTTTATGTATTAGACGATAAGTTTCCAAAATGGTTGCAGTAATTTATTAGTAAGCATGACTTGAAAAACAATTTCTAAGTATCCCCTGTCTGGAGGATTGGATAGGGTGTCAAATAATGCGAGATAGAATTAAATATTAAAAATAGATGCGCCGTCCAGATAATTCAGGGAGTGGAACCAGGAAAAATTCAATACCGTGCTTTCATGAATTTTTCACTCAGAGTATAAGCCGCGAAATAAACGAATCGGGAATAAAGCCTGAATTTTTCTGTAACAAAATAAATTTTATTGGGAAATACTCTGTCTGGAGGTATCATGAAAAAGGTTACATTATTACTTCTTTTTGGCTTCACTGTTTTGTCCGCAACTATAGTAATTGCGCAGACCGGAACCGCGATCAGAGGGCTGGTACAGGATGAATTTGGCGATCCTATCCCTGGCGCTCTGATTAATATAAATGGAGTGGATATTGGCGCAGTATCCGATATCTTTGCGGTTAGCGACACTGCAGGTTATTATATGTTTCAAATTCCAGCACTTTATACCAACGGTCAGACTGTCAGACTTTACTGCTCCTGTTCAGGCTGGAAGCGTGAAGTAGTTTACATTATCCTTGAAAATCGCATTATCAACAAGGATTTTACGATGGAATCCGATCCTCTTAACCTCGATGATCCCGTAAATACCGGTGTGATCGGTAAAACTATGAAGAAAAAACTCTCATTTACAGTCGATAAAGTCTACAAAGACCAGCTTGATCTTGTACCTGCATCAAACATGGCAACAGCCCTGCTCGGTAAGGTGCCTGCTGTTAAGGTAAGGCCTTCCAGCGGATCTCCCGGAACAAACAGCTACATAAGGATGCGGGGTGCCGGCAGTATACAGAGCGGAGAGCCCGGTACACGTACCGGTGCAATTGATGACAATGAACCTATGATAATAGTCGATGGTGTTATTCTTAAAGTTGGGCTGGAGGACATCGATGCTCTTGATATTGAAAGCATCGAAATGGTAAAGGGCGCTGCAGGTGCTTCAATGTATGGCGCCAGGGGTGCAAACGGAGTCATCCGGATCGCTACGAAAAGAGGAAAAAACCTCGCCATGAATTCAACGCGGGTAACTTTCAGGAACGAGTATGGTTTCAGTTCACTACCGTCTTATGACAATCCCCTGTCGATGCACCATGAATTCAGGACAACAGGTAAAGGAAGTTTCAGACAATGGGCAGACGCTTCAGGTAATCCACTGGGATATGAGGGTGATTTCCGTGAAACATCAGATGCAATTCTAAATGCTGATGTTATTTGGAAATACTATTGGTCACTTCGTAGAGGTAAACCACGTGGAGGCTTTCAACGTGGTATAGACTGGTTTAATCCCACAGACAGCACGGGTACAAATTCGATCGTATTTCAGGATAACGAATATTTCACCAAACTGTATAATCCGATAGATGAGTTCTTCGATCCCGGAACTTTCTATTTCAATTCGCTTTCAATAGCCCAGAACCTCGGAAGAACAAACTGGCGTCTTTCCTTCGCCAATCACAGGAATTCGGGTATCATCTCCGACATTGAGGGATATAACCGGAGGAATGCGAGGTTCAATCTCGACCATCAATTGCGAGAAGGGCTCTATCTCGACATAAGCACCTACTACATGTACTCGAAGAAAAGACAGCACGCAACAGGACTGTTCGGCCTGATGTTCATGGCTCCTGATGCAGACCTTAACGAGCCGAACTATGATGGCACACCTTACCATATCAACGCCGACCGGGGCTCGCAGGAAGATAATCCTGTCTACGGCATCCATAACCAGGAAGATTTTGACGAGCGCCAGCGAATAATGGGCGGATTCGGTCTGAGATATAATCCTTACAGTTGGTTTTATCTTGAAGGCAACTTCGGTTTTGACAGGTCGGACAGGTATGAAACCGACTACACCCCCGTAGGATACAAGACCTATGATAATCCCGATCCCGGCAGTGACGGCTACTATAACAAGCAGCACTGGCTCGATACTGCGATCAATCTGGGTTTTACAGGGAATATCATTCACTCTTTTAAAACAATGAACACACGATGGAGGTTCGGTTATCAGAATGAGAACACACGATATGACAGGTTCCGCGCTTACGGAAGCACTTTGACTGTCCGGGATGTACGCGATCTTGACAATATCGGGGGTACCTGCTCTGCAACTTCAACGTCGGAGAAAGTAGTCTCTAATGGTTTCTTCGTTATTCACAACCTGGATTACAATGATAAATACATCGCTGATTTTCTATTTCGCCGGGAAGCGAGCTCTTTGTTTGGCCGCCATGAAGAATGGAATGATTTTTTTCGTGCTTCAGCTGCATGGCGTCTGACTGAGGAGAGGTGGTTCGATTTCGGTGACAACTTAAATGAATTTAAAATCCATTATGCGATCGGAACCGCGGGAATCCGCCCTGCATTCTGGACCAAGTATGAATATTACAGTATATTCGCTAAAAGTGCTTCTTCTGGTCCTGGGAATTTAGGTAATAAAAGACTTAAACCTGAGTTTGCAACTGAGCAGGAGTATGGACTTGAAGCATCTATATTTGATCGAATTGGTATTGAATTAAAATACGCGAAAACAGAGATCGAGGATCAGGTCATGCGTATATATTTACCCGGTGGTTTCGGCTGGGGTACTCAATATCAAAACGCCGGTACAATGGAAAACAATACCTGGGAAGGGAGTATTAATTATCAAGTCTATTCATCACGGGATTTCAGCTGGAATTCACGTTTCTATGCAGACCGCACTCGACAGAGAATCACAAAATCAGGCAGCCGTCCTTACCGGACCGGGTATGAGAATGCCTTCATCATACAGGAAGGTATAGATTACGGTACAATGTATGGTGTTCAATGGGCCCGGAATATCGGCGAGCTCAGTGATCTCGCGCAGGTAAATTCAGACAAGTTCCAGGTCAACGATCTCGGGCATATCGTTTATGTTGGGGATCATAACTGGACAGATGGCATTTCGGAAGAGCTCTGGGGGACCGATGGTGAGATCACCGACGGAACTACAACAGAAAAATACGGTTGGGGAATGCCGATAAAGAAGATCGACGAGGATGGCAACTCTAATTTCTGCCTCGGACGGGCGACACCTGATTTCAGCTGGGCGTTCTCGAATAATCTCAGATGGAAAGGGGTGCAGTTCTATATTCTGTTCGACGCCGCAATCGGCGGAATGGTCTACAATGAGACAAGGCAGTGGGCACAGAGAGAAAACAGGCATAATGTTTCTGACGTTTACGGTCTGCCTGATTCACACAAAAAACCGACACAATACTGGATAAAGTTATATGATACAAACTCAACAGGCTCTTTCTTTGCTGAGGAAACAACTTATGTGAAATTGCGTGAGATCTCAATGAGATACACTTTCAATAGAGACCAGCTAACCGGCGCTTTTGGCAGCACATTCAGCGGGTGGCTGAACAGGATATCCATCGGGGTGATCGGGAGAAACCTGTTAACATGGACCGATTACACGGGATTCGATCCCGAAGTTGCGGGAGGTACAGTATTCGCAGTGGATGATTTCCAGTATCCTAATAACCGGCAGATTACTGCGTTCATCGAGATCGAGTTCTGATATTATATTCTCAGGTTATTCATGCCTGATAATATCAACCGGATTCTCCATAGAAGCTTTAACTACCTGAAAAAGTATAGTTAAAGATGCGATAAAAACTGAAATCACCAGGGCAATGAAAAATACATTTAGATCAATCCCTATCTTATATGCGAAATCCCGGAGCCAGAACCTGATAGAGATAAATGTTAAAGGCCATGCGATACCATTAGCTATCACGATCAATAGCATGAATTCGGCAGATATAAGTCTGATAATTCCTGAAACATCAGCACCCAGCACCTTCCTTATCCCTACTTCCTTTCTGCGCTGCTCAATAGAAAATGATGTTAAACTGAATAATCCCAGGCACGAAATAATCACTGCAATTATCATGAAGTATTTCATTATATTTCGGGTTTTATCTTCACTCTCATACATTCTGTAAAAATAATCCTCCATAAAAGTATAAGAAAAAGGCAGGTTTGGTTCAAATTCGTTCCATACACTTGAGATACTGTTCAATGTGCGATCAATATCCCGGTTATTGAGTTTCACACACGAAAAATACACTTCTGGATAAATATCTATTACAAGCGGTTTTATCTCGCTGTGAAGACTCTCGAAATGAAAATCCTTTACTACTCCTATGATTCTGCCCTCCTTCCAGCCTTCTCTTTTATTCATTGCAAAACTTTTACCTACCGGATTTATGTCTCCGATAATTCTCATTGCCGTCTCATTAATAATATATCCTTCCCCGGCATCCGACGGGAGGTCTCTGGAAAACGGACGTCCCTGAAGAAATTCTATTTCAAAGGTCTCGAAAAAATCGTAACCCACCATTAAATGAGGCATGGGTGGATCAATATCAGCAGGTTTTCCATCCCATTTCCACCCTGTCTTTACCCGGCTTATCTCTATGGGAGGTTCAGAGACAATAGTAACGTTTTCCACACCCTGCCGGTTCATAAGTTCGGCTCTAAATGATTCATATTGCCTCCCAGTATTTCCCCTCAGTATAAAATATATTATATTGTCCTTATTAAAACCCAGGTTCTTTGCTTTTATCATTCCAACCTGCTTTGAAATAAAGATTGTTGAAATCACGAGAAAGACTGAAACTGCAAATTGAAAAACTACAAGGGCGTTTTTTGAGAGTGATCTCTTATCACTCTTCAACCCAGGAATACAGCCACCTTTCATAAGCCTCAACGGCCTGACTGATGATAGAAAATAAGCTGGATATACTGAAGATATCAAACCGGTAAGTCCCCCTATTATCAAGCTTCCTTTCAAAATATCCATGTATGAAATATTCTCTAACGGGATATCAGCACCAATCAAATCACGGAAAACGGGGAGCAATATAAACGAAGCAGCTATGGCAATTCCAAGCGCCAGAAATGAATATAATAAGTGCTCTCCGAGAAACTGCTTTGCCAGGTCACTCCTGAAAGCACCGTTAATTTTCCTTATCCCAATCTCTTTTGCCCTGGAAAATGACCTCGCAGTCGACATATTAATAGAGTTTATCGAAGCTAAGACAACAATAGCAATGGCAATAATCGAAAAGACATATAAATAGGTAATCAAGCCTCCGCCGTTGATATTATACAGATGAATTTTTGTTACAGGATGAAGGCGTAATTCGGCATTAACTTCAGGATTACGATTCTTAAGGAAATTTGCAGTTTTCTGTTCAATATCGTTAACATTTGATCCCTGTTCTGTCCGAATATATGTTAATATTTGGTAGCGTCGAAAACTATCAGGCTCCCTGTCACTGCGCCTGAATATCTCAAACGGTACAAGGAAACTGAATTTAAAATGTGAATTACCCGGAGAAGCTTTCAAGACTCCTTTAACGACAAAATCATCCCTGTTGTTAATATTTACCGTTTTCCCTATAGGATCTTCGTCCCCGAAATATTTTTTTGCCATCTCTTCAGTGATTACGAGCGAATTCAACTGATTGAATACTGATCCCGCATCACCTGATAATAAAGGATAAGAGAATACTTCAAAAAATTCAGGATCAATATAATATCCCCTTTCCCGGTAAATATTTTCCCCTATCCTGAACACTCCGTTAAAGATTTGGATCCTTGCAAAGTTGATAATATCGGGAAATTCGTTTTCAAGAGCCGGACCGAGAGGTATAGGAGTTGTGTTCCAGATCCCGTAGTTTTTAGTGTCTATCATTACTCTGTGAATACTTACCGGATCTTTGTGAAACCTGTCATAGTCTATTTCATCCTGAATCCAGAGATAAATAAGAAAGGCACAGGCCATACTGACTGACAAACCAAAGATATTAATTGTTGAGAAAGACTTA
The DNA here is from genome assembly GCA_028278455.1 of bacterium. GTDB lineage: Bacteria > SM23-31 > SM23-31 > SM23-31 > SM23-31 > JANQEH01. Next base: position 7,269 of record JANQEH010000086.1, on the reverse strand, counting down.
TACCTGATAAGATTTCTTAGAGCGATCTTCATATAGTTAATAAACATAGCTGTACCCCCGTTAATAGAATTATTTACAAACACAGGTATTGATTTCATTACCTGAATCCAGTACCAACCCCTTCCCTTGAGCTTCCCTTGCTTTTCTTGAATTTGCATGAATATCTCATCGAAATCACCTATCAATGATTCGTGGTTTGATCTGCTCCTGAACCGGGTCAAAAGCCAACGAGCAATCACAGGATGATGTATTCTTTTCTTACTCATATCTCAGTGAATCCACAGGATTTTTAAGAGCTGATCTCAGGACCTGATACAAGATTGTTAGCAGGGCTACAGCCATAGCCGATAAACCTGCGAAAATGAAAATTCCTATCCCTATATCAAGTTGATACTCGAAATTATTCAGATACATAGTCTTCATAACGTACCATGCTGCAGGCCACGCGATTACATTTGCATATGTGATCCACCTGATAACTTCGTTGGTCATACCTATAGATATATTGGATGTCGATGCACCGAGTACCTTTCTGATACCGATCTCTTTCTTCCTTCTTTCGGCAGTAAACGCCGTGAGCCCGAATAATCCGAGGGATGAAATACCTATCGCGAATACCATAAAATACTTTAAGATATCAGCAACGCTTTCCTCGTTTGAATATTCTTGACGGATCCTGTCATCGAGAAAATAATATGAAAACTCATATTCAGGATATACTTCGAGCCATTTGTTTCTAATATACTCTATTGTATCAGGGGTATTTTCAGGCCTGATTTTAATACAAAGATCATCACTTGCTTCGGGAAGAATCTTCATCACCATCGGTTCAATAGGTTTGTGGAAAGATTCAAAATTATAATCCTTGACCACACCGATAATCCTGCCGGTGATCAGGCGCATTCTGAGCTGTTTTCCTAAAGGAGAATCCAATTCCATAGCTCTTTTTGCAGTCTCATTTATTACGAATGCATCCGCCTTATCTGTAGGAAGATCTGGAGAAAAGAATCGGCCTTCCTCCATTTGCATATCAAAAGTCTTAAGAAAATCAGAATCTACAGTGGTCATAACCATCGAGAATTTCTGGTTAGTCTTTCCTTTCCAATGAATATCACCAATCCCGAGATTCCATTCATAGCGAAATGGCGGGCAGTTAGTTACGGTCATAGCAATAATTGATGGATTCTGAAGAAGTTCGTTTTTGAATGGTTCATACTGGGATCTTAGTCTGCTTCCAATCCTCGTACACAAAATGTTCTCCTTTGAAAAACCCGGATCCCTGTTCTTCATGAAATCGATCTGTTTGTAGATAATCATTGTCCCGAGTATCAGAAATACAGACATCGAGAACTGGAAAACAACCAGTACTTTCCTGAAAAGATTTCCCCTTTGCCCCAGTGAGATATTGCCCTTCAACACTTTGACGGGCTGGAATGATGATAGAAATAATGCAGGATAAACTCCGGATACAATACCCGTGATCAGGGTGACCAGGATAATACCTGCAAGGATCTGTCCATTGGAAAACGAAGCTATATCAAATTGTTTTCCGCTTATCTGGTTGAACAGCGGCATAAATAGTATTGACAACATTATTCCAAAAAACACCGATGTCATTGTGATAAAAAATGTCTCGCTGAAAAACTGGATGTGGAGATCACTTTTCCTTCCCCCTACAGTTTTTCTCATCCCCACCTCTCTAGCTCGGATTGAGGACCTTGCCGTGGTAAGGTTAACGAAATTTATGCAGGCAATCAAAAGGATTCCTGCAGCGATAAGGGAAAAAGCGTATACAAGGCCTTTACTGTGATCTTCAAAATGTTGATCTAGTAAGGGCCTCAGGGACATAGTCCTCTGTTCCTGGGGTTTATGTATGGTAACAACGTCAGATATTTTACTGTTAAATTCATCGATGGCTATATTTTTTTCGCCAAGTACATAAGTTCTGTGATAATTCACCTCCCAGTTTGTAAGATCACGCCCGTAATCTTTCATTTTGCGGAAATTCAGCAAATAATTTATCTTCAACTCGGCATTATCAGGATAATCCTCGATTATACCGGTTACGGTATAATCTTCAGTGTTATTGAGAATTATTGATTTTCCAATTGCATCTTCAATTCCGAATATAAGTCCGGCAGTTGTCTCTGTGAGAATTATCCCTCCAGGTTGTGAAAACGCTGACTCAGCACTACCTTTGATGAAATTGAAGGTAAGCATTGTAAGGAATGCCGGATCAACCATCTTACCGTCATCTATCCGGATACTATTATCTTTATAATCAAATTCAGCGCTGTGATAGGCCATCCTTGCAAATTCTTTTATCTCGGGGTATTCCGCTTTCAGATATGGACCGACAGGAGGAGGAGTGGTTTCACTGCCGTTGCTGAAAACTACAATATATAATTCATTCTTATTTTCATGAAAATGGTCATAGCTGAACTCATGCTGAACCCAGAGCATGATCAGGATCGTGCATGCAATCCCGACTGCAAGGCCTGTCATGTTTATCAATCCATACCCCTTCTGGCGTTGAAAATTTCTGATAGCGAGTTTCAGGTAGTTTTTAAACATTAATATGCTCCTGTATATTGATGATCTTAAGAATCCCGGAATTGCTCTGAGAACCTGCAGCCAGAACCAGAATACGGCATTCAGTATCCCTTCATTATCGATTTTTGACTGAAATATCTCGTCGAAATCGCCGATAAGAGATTCGTGCCTGATATCATTGCGAAATCTCTTTAATAGCCATCTGGCGAATCCTGGAGGCCTGTTTTTTACAGGATCTATATCCACTATACGTCTTCCGGTCTCTGCTGGTCTAAAAGTTCATTAAAACCGTCCATAACCCTGTCGTATACTTCCCTCGACTTGATAAGCTCTCTGATACCATTATCTGTTATTCCATAGAACTTTTTACGCATTCCGCCCCTAACAGGTGTGGGGCTTCCGAACTGTGTTTTTACAAATCCGTTTCTGGCAAGTCTTTCAAGTATATCATAGACGACTCCCAGAGTAAGCTTCTTATCGTTGATTTCTTCAAGGTACTGAAAAATGTTTACACCGTACCCCTCACCTTTGAATCGCCAGACTGTCATCAGCACCTGTTCTTCAAGTTTTGTCAGCATACAAGACTCCAAATATAAATGAAATAGTATTTATTCATTCGTTTTACACGAAAGAATACGGAAGAATATAACAATAAGTTTCGTCTTTTACGAATATATAAAATATAAAGGCAGGTTTAGTACCGTCAAGGGATATTAAAAGTCATCAGAGGATTTATTCATATCTAATTGAATCTGCCGGATTTGCATTAGCGGCTTTCAGTGTTTGTGCACCCACAGCAGTAAGCGTTACAAGCAGAGATAAAATCCCGGCAAAGGCAAAAGAATTCATTCCCGGATCTATGTGATAAGGAAAGTTACTCAAGAAGAGGTTTTTAATAATATAAAATGCCATCGGCCACGCTAAAGTGTTTGCAGCCAGAATCAGAACCAGAAAGTCTTTTAAAGTCAGATTCAATACAGTGGTGTAGCTGGCTCCAAGTACCTTTCTGATCCCGATCTCCCTGGTTCTTCTGCTGATCATAAAAGAAGCCAGGCCGAATAGACCAAGGAACGCAAGTGTAACTGCTATCGCAGATAAGTATCCGACAGTTGTGCTAACGTTTCTTTCCGTACGGTATCTCCGGTTGAAGCTTTCGTCGAGAAAGTAATACTCAAAAGTCCTCTGCGGAACCAGAGTATTCCACTTTTCTTCAATTCTACTTATGGTTTCCGGGATATTTGCCGTGGTCAGTTTTACTGAAATATTCATAACGGAGCCTGAGCTCCCAAAAAAACCGAGAGGTTCAATTTCGTTATTTAAAGGCTGAAAATGAAAATCCCTCATAATCCCTACTATTGTATTTCCCCGGAATTTTCTTCCGATTGGTTCTTCCCATCCAAGGATACTCAGAGTTTTCTCATTTATTATAATCTCATCTGCCAATGCGGTCGGATTGTTCTGAGTAAAATTTCTTCCCATTATTATTTCAATCCCGTAAAGATCTATGAAATCCGGATCTACATTCGCAAAATTCAGCTCAAATACTTTTCTTTCACCTTCGATCATCAGATCGATCGTAGTGGAACCATAAATGCTTCCCGGCAACTTATCTGAATAGGAAACATTTGTAACTCCCGGATAATTCAGTAATTCATTCTTGACAGATATAATCTGCTGCCTGACAGCATCATCCTTCACGGGCACTATTAATACCTGCTCATTATCGAACCCAAGGCTTTTGCTGCTCAGATAATCGACCTGCTCTCTAATAAGACTGAAACTAATAAACAGGAAGATTGTAACCGTAAACTGGCTGGTGACCAGAATATTTCGAATTAATGAACCTCCGGGAGCTCCTGGATTTGTTGAGACTATGGCCTTTAACGGCTTATATCCTGAAAGAAATATTGAAGGGTATATTCCTGAGGATAATGCTGTAAAAATCCCGATAAATATAATGATCACAATTACATAGGGATCTGTCAAACCTGAAACGAAAAGACTTTTACCAGTTATAATGTTAAAAGCCGGCAGCAAGAGATAAACGGCGATAACCGAGATTATTATTCCTGCAAGCGTAAAAATAAAGGATTCTCCCAGAAACTGGGTAAACAGCTGCTTTCTCCTGGCTCCTATTACCTTTCTCATCCCAACTTCTTTCGTGCGTGTAAAATACCAGGCAGTAGCCAGGTTTGTATAATTGAAAGCGGCCATCACAAGAATCACAATACCCGCTGCAGTTAAAATATATATAAGTGTGATGCTGCTGGTTCTACTCTGCTCTGAGCTGTATCTACTGTATAGGTGGATATCCGAAATAGCCTGCAGGTACAATGTTTCATCGAGAAGTTCTTTATTAAAAGGAGAATACTTCTTGAGAAAATCAGGAATCTTCCGCTCAAATGCTTTTAAGTCTGTGTTTGGTTTAAGTTTAAGATAGGTTCCGAACATACCCCACATCCATTGATCAGTGATCCTGAAATTTTTAGTATCGAAACCCCAGAGATAACCACCAATCCGGTTGAAGCTTTCGACAGGGATGATAAAATCGAAAAAGAAATGTGAATTCGAAGGAATATCTTTTATTATCCCGGTAATTTTCAGATCGAATACATCATCAAAAGAAATCACCTTTCCCAGAGGATCATCAACTCCGAAATATTTCTTCGCAGCCGAGCTTGTTAAAACTACTGATCCCGGTTCCTGTAATGAGGTTTCAGGATCACCCTGGATAAACGGAAAACTGAAAATGCGAAAGAAGTCCTCACCTGCATAAGCAATTCGGTCTTCTTTGAACCATGTATCCTCGTATGAAATCGTAACTTCCCTACTTTGGAGCCAGAACCTGGATGAATACTCTATCTCAGGAAAATCCTTCTTTAACGCCGGTGCCAGAGGATTTCTCGTTGAGGGCCCATGAATATCGGGCATCACCCTGATCACCCTGAATATCCTGTCTTTATCTTCAAAAAAGCTATCAAAGGATAGCTCATCTTTTATAAACAATACTATTAAAAGGGTGCAGGCCATTCCTACTGTCAATCCGGTTATATTTATGAAAGAATATACCTTGTGCTTAATAATATTCCTTCCTGCAAGTCTTATATAATTAGAAATTAACGCTATATTATTCGTTAACATATTTTTAAATCCTCCCGGCAGAGATCTGATTACCTGACTGTAAAGCCAGAATGATGAATTCCATTTTCCTTTTTCCAGTCTTTTTAAATATTCCTCCTCGAGATCCCCGCGATAACCTTCTTTCAGGTCATTGCTGTAAATACGTCCAAGCAGCCAGAATGCGAAAGAAGTAGTTTTCTGTCTATTCCCAATCATCTATTAAGGCCTTTCTCAAATGTCTTTTCTGAAATTCCCTCCCAAATCAGCCTGGTTTTTACAAACGATTCTCTCAATGCTTCTATACCGGTCTCAGTAAGGTTGAAGAAAATTTTTCGTTTCCCGCCTCTTGTTGGAGTTGGATCACCAAACCGTTTAGTTATATATCCTTTCTTAACAAGCTGTTCCAGCGATGTATACAGAGTGTTATAAAGATATTCTCTCCCAGTCACTTCCATTATCCTTTTCTTTATTGTAACTCCATATGCATCGTTTTTCAGATTCATTATCGCTAATAGGATTGTCTCTTCGATTTTAGTAAGGTCCTTCATTCATATTATCCTTTCGATTTTCTCGGATTTTACGATATTATATTATATCGTAATTTCCGATAATATGTTTCAAAAAATCTGAAAAAACGTTAAAGGGCTGCCTAAACAGTTCTTCTCTGTATTTTAATTATGTCATATCTTATAATTGGAAAACCGTTGAACAGTCCGGATATTTATATGGATTATTCACTGCGGAGTATATCAACAGGATTCGAAACTGCAGATTTTAGAGTCTGGTATCCCGTGGTAAAAAATGTAATCAGGATACCTGCCAGAGCTGAGGCAATAACTAAATAGAGATCGATATCCACTCTATATACAAACTGCTGAAGCCAGTTTTGCATCAGTATTAAGGCAGCCGGCAGTGCAATAGCATCCGCAATAAGTACCAGAATTAGAAATTCTTTTGAAAGAAGTAGTGTAATCCCGCTGACAGAGGCTCCAAGAACTTTCCTTATCCCAATTTCTTTGATCCTCTGTTTTCCGGTAAAAGCAGCCAGACCGAACAGACCGAAACATGCCAGGATGATTGCAATTACAGCTGTAAGTCCAAAGATACCTGAGAGTTTTTGTTCATTCCGGTATTTACTTTCAAATATTTTATCAAAAAATGTATACTCAAAGGGATAATTCGGTGAAAACTTGTTAAAAACTGCTTCAATATAGGTTATCACGTCATCAAGTTTTGAAATTTCAGCTTTTACAGATAAATAGCCAAGCAGAAGATCCGTCGACTGGTAGATCATCAACGGTTTTATCGGTTCATGGAAAGACTGCATATGAAAATCCTTCATAACTCCAACGATTCTGCCGGAATGTTTACTCCATAAAATCATTTCTTTCTCCAGCGGCGATCTCCAGTTCAAAACTTTTGCAGCTGCCTCGTTTATTAAAAATGCCCCATTTTTATCAGCTGAATAATCCTCAGAAAAATTCCTTCCTTCAACGATCTCGATTTCGTAGAGTTCAATATAATCTATATCGGCAAAATTGAAATATATCATCTTCCGCGGCAGATTTTCCGACCACCCTTTCCATCTTGCAACAG
>JANQEH010000056.1 GCA_028278455.1 bacterium | reverse complement strand
TTCATGGATTATCTCATTTAACCTTGAGTTCCTTATTCCGACTGTACGCCTGGTGATTATTTTTTCTTTGCCGACATCATCTCTCTAAAGGCAGTATTTTACAACAAGCCCGCCAATCATTCCTGTTGGCCCGGTCGTCAAAACTGTTTTCATATCTATCCCGGTAAATTCTTTTAGTTTGATGCTTTAAGTGAGATCAATGTTATTTCATTCTGAGTACCAAGTCTCATCGGCATAAAAAATGTCCCCGCTCCCTGGGATACATATACCTGTGTGCCATTATACTCATACAAACCTTTGTTGTAATGGAATATAAGGCTGTTTACAAGGTTGACCGGAAAAAACTGACCTCCATGCGTGTGTCCGGAGAGCAACAGGTCTATTTTGGCCTGATTTACGTACTTCATACCTACCGGACTATGGTGCAGCAAAATTGACGGGATTTCCTCGGAGATATCCAAACGGGGAAGGACATCCATGACGGTAAGATCATTTTCTCCCGGATGCATATTGAAAGATTCGTGATCGGCATCCATATAATCCAGGCCTATTATCTGAATTTCATGTACAGTCACAATTTCGTTTCTTAATGTAGTAATTCCATAGTCGGATAGAATGGAGATTATGTTTTCGATCCCAACATAATGATCATGATTACCTGTTGTGAAAAATACATTAGAATTCAGCTCTTTGAGTGGGGAAAGCATTTTTTCAAGGTTCTCGACGTTTGAGTCTACCAGGTCTCCTGTTATAAATACTAATTCGGGATCAAGTTCATTTGTTTTGTCTACAATTTTGCTCAGAAAGTCTTCTCCCCGGAATATACCCAGATGAATATCGGATAAATGCATTATCCTGATCTCTTTTCCGATCCCGTTAATTTCAATATCGATATAAGAAGTGTTTAGAGTCAGCGCATTCCAGAATGAAAAGCCGGATACTATTATAGTTAATACTGAAATGATTACTCCGTTTATATTATCCGGTATCTTCAATAAGAGATTTAAAATACCAAACAGTATGATTGTCAGGAAAAGGTAAAAATAGATTGAGAACAGAATTGTGGAGCTGATATAATAGAATTTAACCAGTTCATTTGAAATGGAATTAACAAGTCTGGAAGAGACAATAAACGAAACTGTAACAAAAGCAAATACAATATACAGGATCCACGTCTTTTCGATCCCCAGATATTTTGCAATCTTTCTTGGGGTATAAATATTTGCCCCGATCACAAGAGCAAGTACAAAAACTGTAAGAAGAATTGACAGATATTTCATATTTCAGATCTACCTATAAGTATATGGATTTCCGAGTATTGCTAATTATAATTTTATAGCATTCCAGCAGGATTCCACGGCAGTGACCTTCATTTCATCAGTCAGCTCAATAATACCTTTGTTATGGAGCTTAGCCAGGGCAACCAGCGGTGTCGCAGTAAAAACAGAAATGATCTCTATTGGCAATGGTTTAATTAATTTATCCTTTACAGCAATATTGATCAGGTTGAAAAGTTTTACGATATTGGAATCTTCCTTCCACATAGTCTTTTTTTCATATGGGGAATTTTCATACTGGAGCATGAATTCAACCAGGTCAGGATTATTAATAAAGTAATCCAGCAGAGCCATATAAAGCAATTTAAATCTTTTTACAATATGAAGTTGCGGATCGTCTTTACTGATGAGTTCTTGGGCCATTCCGGTTTTTACTTCATAATGCAGTGAATGGATCAGGTCTTCCTTATTTTCAAAATAGTGATAAATAATACCCGCGCTAGTCCCGGACAGCTTGGCTATCTGGGACATCGGAGTATTGTGAAAACCCTGTTTCGCAATCAGCTTCAGAGTTACTCTGAAGATCGCTTTTTTTTTGTCCTTAACATTAGACATAGTTTCACAGATTTTTTATCTTAAAACAAGTTGTAAGAAATTATACGTATTATAGGTTCCGGGTTAAAATAAAACAGTGTTTCAGATTTTTTATCTTTTCTTTTTGTACCTGAAAAGTCAGCGGAGCCCATGTCTGAATCGAGAGTACCGGACATTTCATCTCCGTCAACGGTCGCTTCAACATCAACATCGATGGTCATTCCGCCACCGTCAAGAGAAACTGAAAAAGTTAATACGTTTTCTTTAAATTCAATATCGGTCATTTCACCGTCACCCATCTCAAAGACCAGCATACCCGAAAGGCTGTCACCTTTCAACTCAAATACAAATTCCATAAACATACCCTGGTCCACTACCTCAATATCCCATGTTCCGGCAATCGCTTTTAATTCATTTGTTTGGGTAAAAGAATTCGACGCTGCCGAAAGTAGTAATAAAAACGATACCGCTAATATCAATAAAAACTTTTGTAAATGATACATAGAGCCTCCCATGATGATAAATGTGAATAGTTAATGCAGGATTGACTATTGCATTAGATTGAACGTTCATTCTAATGTAAGGTAGGATTCTATCTTAGTCAAGGAGAAATAATTTAAATTAGTCTGTACTTGCAAAATACTGACGGTTGTTATTATTAATCGATCTAATGGTCTATTTAGTACGGCTTATTTGACATATTGATCAGATTTACCCCTTCAACCTTTAGAATACATGAATATTTGAGAGGATGATTACTGTGTATCTTAACAGAAATATCTCGTATTTTAATATTGGCTTCACTATAATTATAACTGCCATTCTTCCTTTTCAAAAAACTGACTTAACATATATACTACTTGATCTGCAAAACTTTTGACCGCGAATCAGAATGTAATATAACGGGATAACCGCATATAAAAACGAACTTTCAGAACTGATCGATATTGAAGAAAGCCGTAAACATCTGGAGAGTTTCTGTGAAGCAGCTGAGGTCGGAGCTGCTATAATCGATCTCGAAGAGAATGTGCTTATAGGTGCCGAATGGCAGAGAATTTTGTGCAGATTACCACTGTGAAAAAAAACAACCTGTAAACTATGTATTGAAAGCGATACAATTATAGCGAACGAGATTGAGAAGGATAAAAATTAACACTTTACTAATGCAAGAACGGATTGAATGATGCAGCCTATCACATTATTATCGATGGTGAATATCTTGCTAACGCTTTTGTGGGGCAATTCCTTCTGTAGTCTCCTGATATTGAGTTCCTCAGGAAGCAGGCTAAGGAGATGGGATTTGCTGAGAGAATGTATCTTAATGTTCTTTCAGAAGTCCCAGTAATCCCTGAACTAAAGGTTCCCCACCTAATGGGATTTCTTGTAAGTTATACCGAGACTATAGCCGGATTGGGATTGGAAAAACTTCAGCAAATGAGATTTAAGAAAGAGTTATTAATAAAATTAAGAGAATTTCAGAGAAAGTCTCAGGTCTTTAAAGATGCTTCGGATTCAAATATTATTGAGGATTTTAAAAGGTATTGTACTTGATGTCAATTTTGCTGACGAAGGTCTTTATGGGTGGTAAAAAGCCAATTATTAGGAAATCCGATCAAGAAACTTGCCCGAAAGATGAACACAGTCAGGCTGATGAACTTCTGGTGAGGTGCCGGAGGAAAAAGTAGATAAGAATATTTAAGGATTGAGATGGACAAAAGAAGATAAAATAATCCCTGTCCAACTTACTTTATCATTATTGAAAGATGTTTACAGCAAAGAGATGGGATTGCCTCGATAGCATAGGATATCACAGAGCAGAAAATGGCTGAAAAAAACTTCTGGAATATCAGAAGAATCCGGAAAAACAGTCTCATGATCTTGGGGAACGTGATAAAGAACTTAATTGCATATATGGAGTGTCGTAGCTTGTTTAGGATGCTAACATCTCAATCGACTATGTTTTCCAGGGTGCAGCTGAATTGGTACCACCGGGCTGGCAATCACAAAAAAAATTATTATGATCATGAATGGTAAGATAAATGAAACAGGTGATTTTGGCAAGGGCAGTTCTTTCAGCGTTCATTTCAAGAAAGTGGATGTAGGGGCTATTGCCGAAGAAGAGCCGTATTCCGAAGAAAGGATTGATGTGAATTCAATCAGATTTGATGAAGCAACTGTTCTCATTGTTGATGATATAGAGACAAACCGTAAACTTATCATAGAATATCTTGAGCCATATGTTTCAATCTGTTAGAAACTGAATATGGTCTGGTAATGCTTGAGAAAGCGGTATAGCATTAATCCGATATTATCCTTGCAGATATGAAAATGACTGATATGAGGACAACGAGGCAACGCGGAGACTCAAAAATGATCCTGTAATAAACTACATACCTGTTGTGGCAATTACTGCGTCTATTATGATGAAAGATGAATACAATGTGAAAGAAATATGCGACGGTTACCTTTTGAAACCGGTCAGCCTGGTTCAGATAATTACAGTATTGATAAGGTACTGGATCATAGAAAAGAGCATGAATCTATTGATGAAACTGCGCCGATCGATACGTTGAAGGTGCTGAAGAGAAATGTGAGACTGATGCTGGAACGTTAGAAGATCTGACAGAACTGCTGAAGGTGCTGAAGTCTGATTTCGAACAGCAGTGGATTGTATTAAAAGATACAATGACTGTAAACTAGATAGAAGAATTCGCACGAAACACAAAAACCTTGGTAGGAAATTTAAATCAGGTTTTGTTGTCAAATGGGGCTCTGCACTTGAAAACCAGGCGGGAATGTCTGATATTGAGGCAATGAAAAATTCAATGAATGAATTTCCCGATATTATTAAATAAATTGAATCGAAGATCGGATTGTAGACTATAGCAGTAGATGTCTGTAATTACCTTTTTACTAAATATTCATACAGATTAAGTCTACAGAAGTCAAGATGATTGAGGTTCACTTCCTGATTATCAGGGAGGCCTTACTGAGATCAGTACGAATGTCCGGATCAATTCTTATCCCTTCGCTGACAACTCTTAAGAAACAGTACACCACCAGAAATGACCTCGGCTGTTCTAAGCAGATGTATAATAATAAGGTATAATAAAGCTCAAAAGGTTAGGGTATTCTCATTTATAATCGTGATCTTGTTCATGTTCGTGTTCAGAGCTTTCGGATTCAGCATGAGCTGACCACCAGTCAAACGACTGTCCTTCCGCGGACAATTTTACTTCAGCCATCTTGCCTGCAGGAAGATCTACCGGATTTGTCGGACCGAGTTCATTCCCGTTAGATAAATGCACATCTACCCTGACACTCTTTATCGTTTTGCCTGTGATATTCTTGGCTGTTCCTGAAAATTTCGAAGTCTCCGTGTCATAATATTAACAAAAGACTAACGCCCTTTCTATTTTCATCGCAATTCTGGTTTAGAGAATACCAGGTCCCTGATTCCTCACTTTCCTAAACATGGATGTGCTCACCTTTTTCACGATGAGAATGCTCTCCGGTTTTGGTAGTTCTGTGATCTTCTTACTTGCCTTTTGAGCAATTCATGAATAAAGCATACATTGAAATTAATATAATACTCAACAAAAAGACTGTAATAAATCACGATATTCTCATTAAAATTTCCTTTTTATGGTTTATACTGTTCTTAATTATCAGGAGTCCGTATTCCTTGAATCAGTAATTACACATTATTTGCAAGTTCATATTGTGTTTCAAGTATTTTATTTAGATAGAATATGTATCATATTCGGAGTTAGCATAACGCTCAATAAGAACAGATGTTTACGCCCGGCAATTCTTAATATAATCTGTGCAGTTTATTCATTTATACAAAACTGGCAATCAATTTTACATGTTAAAAGAAAATGATAATGCAGATCATAAATATACTAATTAAGTATTCAATATTGTTGATTTTATGGAATTTTGCAGGAAATAAAATCGTTTCGAAGAAAATTTTTCTTGCATGTTTAGAATTTTATATGTACTATTAGTACAAATAGTACATACTGGAGGTCAGATCATGGAAATAATCATTAATACTGTGTTATCGATCCCGTTGTATACTCAGCTGGTAGACCAGATAAAAAAGGCAGTTCAAAGCCGTAAACTTAAGCCGGGCTCAGCACTGCCATCGATCAGGCAGCTTGCAAATGACCTGAATCTTAATCACAATACTGTTGCAAAGGCTTACCGAATACTTGAACGGGACTCAGTTATTATTACAAGGGGGTACAGAGGTACTATAATTCACCCGAACGCTGAAGAAAACAGTACAGTCGACCTTAGATCATGGGTAATTAACCAACTAACTGATACTATAAAGGTGTTTAGAGAATCAGGGGTAACGGATTCAGAGATCAGGAATGCATTCAGAGATGTAATGAATAACCGTAATTTTTAAGGAGATAAAATGATAGAAAATATATTATTTATAATCGTCTTATCTGGCCAGGTAATGGTGATATCATATTTTTTCCCGGGAAGAATAATAAGGAGGATAAACTTTATATTTGATTCTTATCCTCAATCAACCTATCCGAATCTCTATCCGGAACCTGTAGAAAATTACCGTAATGGTCTTCGGATTTATAAGCGGATGAATATTATTATTATGCTGGCAGGTTTTTGTCTAATAGCCTACCTATTATTTTCCTCACGAAGTGGTGAATGGGATAGAACCATTGTCACAGCTCTTTTTTTCATACAGTATATTCCTATTCTACTTGTTGAGATCAAATATAATCAATACTATAAGCTGATGAGACTGACTGCTAAAAGCACGATTCGAAGGGCTGAACTGAATCCGAGGAGACTTTTTGACTTTGTATCACCATTTAGTATAGGTCTTGCTCTAGTTGTTTATATTGCATTTATTCTGTTTATTATCTACGTAGAACAGTTTGATTTTCCATGGTTTGGGGGTTACCTCAATGTTGCAGGTATAACGGCTGTAAACCTGTTTTTCGCAGGTATCATATTGTGGAATATGTACGGGAAGAAAAAAGATCCTTACCAATCTTATGACGACCGGAATAACCAAATTGGACATATTTCCCGCCAGATGATATTCCTCAGTATTGCTGTTACACTTTTTATTTCTCTGGAAATAATACTTGCCGGAGTGGAAATGCGCCATATTCAGCCGTTGACAACCAGTATATATTTTCAATTATTGGCTGCGATCAGCCTGAGGACACTTAGGATAGAGAATATGAATTTCGAAGTATACAAGGAGGGAAAAGCAGCAGCAATTTAAATTAATATTGAGAATAAATATTGAATGATCTGAATATAAGAAAATTAAATAGGGATCATTATCATTTTTACATTGAATTAATTTTATTTTATCTTTATACTTAAGCTAATAATCCCTCAAGATGTTTTATATGCTATTCTTGTACTTTAGTACTGTGGTTTCAAGGTAGATTTTATTAAAATCTTATCAGTATATTATAATTTGTGTATAAGAGAAAGATTAGGCTGTATGCCAAAACGGCCTGAAGGCCTTTCAGTATTTTGATATGACATGTTAAAAACAACTTTTTATAAATAAATACAGGGGTAATGAAATGAGAAGATTGCTATGTGTATTTTCGATGCTTTCACTGATAATTGTATTTTTTGCAGCTGCAGGGTATTCACAAACAGCAGACAGAGTGTTCTTTAACGGAAATATTTATACCGTTGATGAGGAATTCAGCAGCGTTACGGCAATTGCAGTAAAAGACGGCAAGTTCATATACGTTGGCGATGATACAGGAGTCAGAGCTCATATCGGAGAATTGACATATGTTACAGACCTCAAAGGAAAGACAATTATACCGGGGCTTCATGACTCCCATGTTCACATCAGGTATGGTGAAAGAGAACTTTATCCGAGAATTCCCGACATTAGAGAGTCGATTGGTGAGTGGGCATCCGTAGAAAGGATGCAGGAGGTAATTAAGAACTGCCTTGCCACAGGTCAGGGAATGCGTCCAGGACCGGAGCCGAGGTGGCTGGTTCTTAGCGGGTGGATGTCTGCAGTCTGGGATCCGCCGGTATTCCGAAAAGAATTAATAGATGCGGTAGCTCCTAATAATCCGGTTTTTATAAGTAGATACACACATGGCAGCGCTGCTAACAGCAAAGCTTTGGAATTAGCAGGTATAGACCGCAATACTCCTGATCCTGAAGGGGGACATATCAAAAAGGATGAAAATGGTGAACCTACGGGAGAATTTGTTGAAAGAGCACCACGACAATTAACGAGACTTATTCCTCCATTGCCGCCGATGACCGATTATGAGATAAGCCGCAACCTCGTAGAAGGAACTCAGTTAGCCATAGCAAGCGGATTGACGACTATCCATGGCGCCAGCATGACCGGTTACGACGAGGTTCAAAGAAGGAAAAAGTTGTATGACGTGGGACTTTTGAGAATAAGGATTAACGAAATGGTCAGGGAATCCGCCGCTAAAAAGCTCGGTAAACCATTGAATCATGACGATAAATATTTCGTTGTTTCAGTAAAAGCTTTTGCTGATGGAGCTCTTGGTTCGAGAGGAGCGTTGTTTCTCGAGGATTACAGCGACTATCCGGGTTACAAAGGTGAACCAAGGCAGACTGAAGATCAGATCACTAAATCTGCAACTGAACTGCTTAAAATAGGCTTCAATATGAGAATTCACTGCATCGGTGATGGTGCTAACAGAGTCGCTATCAATGCTTATGAGAGAGCACTAAAGGCGACAGGGATTGAGGGAGAAGATGCCAGATTCGCTCTGGAACACTGTCAGGTACTTACGAAAGAAGATGTTCCCAGATTAAAAGAGCTTGGAATAGTTGCCGCTATGCAGCCTCTTCATGCAACAGAGGATATGAATTTCGCAGAAGCAAGGATCGGAAAAGAGCGTCTGAAATATGCCTATATCTGGAGTGATCTAATTGATCTGGGTGTAGTAGTTTGCTCAGGAACTGACTATTCGGTTTCTCCGTACAATCCTTTTTATACACTGCATGCAGCAGTAACAAGGCAGGACCGTGAAAATAATCCTCCGGGCGGATGGTATCCGGAGCAGGCGATGACAAGAGAAGAAGCACTGCGCTCAGCTACAATATGGAGTGCCTATGCGATGAAGGCTGAAGATAAACTCGGATCCATTGAGGTTGGGAAACTTGCTGATTTTGTCGTTATTCCTGTAGATTATATGACTATACCTTCTGAGGATATCTGGAAGATCACACCTGATATGACGGTTATTGGGGGAGATGTAGTATATACTAGACCGGTGGAAATAAAAAAATGATCTTGGTAAGGTAGATTAGTGAAAGCTGTTGTTTACACTAAATATGGACCTCCTGATGTCCTTCAACTTAAAGACGTTGAAAAACCTGTTCCGGATGAAAATGAAATACTGATAAAGATTTACGCTTCAACAGTTACAGCTGTAGATTGCACTTTTCGAAAGGGTTTCCCATTAGTGGGAAGACTTTTTACGGGGCTAACCGGACCAAAGTATACTATTCCCGGAACTGAGTTTGCAGGTGAAGTTATCGAAACCGGCAGTAATGAGAAACTGTTTAAGGCGGGTGACAGAGTATTCGGGACAACAGACGGTCATAGTGCCCATACCGAGTATTTGTGCTATTCTTCAGATAAACTGACAATTACGCTGATGCCTGATAATCTATCCTATGATGAAGCAGCCGGATGCGACGGATATTTGACTGCTTTACCGTTCCTGAGGGATTCCGGTAATATCAGAAATGGATTTCATGTACTAATATACGGAGCTTCCGGAAGTGTCGGATCCTCTGCAGTCCAACTGGCAAAATACTACGGAGCAAAAGTTACAGGTGTATGCAGCACTTCCAACCTGGAATTAGTCAAGTCTATCGGAGCTGACAGCGTTTTAGATTATACAAAAGAAGATTTTCCCAAAAAACGTGAACTCTATGATATTATCTTCGATACAGTGGGTAAAATCTCATTTGGGAGATGCAAAAGATCATTGAAAGAGAATGGAATATTCCTCGAAACATCATTAACACCAACGATCTTCCCTCAGATGTTATGGACTTCCATATCCAGTAGAAAAAAGGCTAGAATTGCTTTTACAGGACTTTTACCGGTAAATAAAAGAACAGAGAATCTTGTGTTTATTAAAAAGTTGATGGAAAGGGAAAAAATAAAACCAGTTATTGACAGAAAATACCCTATTAAACAAATAACCGAAGCTCATGAGTATGTTGAGACTGGTCACAAAAAGGGAAATGTTATAATAACTATAAATCAAAATGATCAGACAGGCTGAAGTGAGGAAATTAGTAATGCACGAGATTAGATCTGATGTGTCAGACGCAAAGAAGCTTTTCAGAAAACTTGGTACTTGATCACGGACTTTCTTTTATATTCTGAACCGTGAGTTCGGTTTCCATGACGAAAATAAAGAACGTGCTGTTGATCCGCTTGCCGGAGGAATAATGAAACAGGGGTACCAATGCGGGATGCTCTGGGGATCAGCCCTCGCCGTTGGGGCAGAATCCTTTCGCAGGCACAAAGATCAGAGTAAAGCAATTGTCTTTGCAGTAAATGCTGCTCAAAGAGTATTGGATTCTTTTGTCAAAAGGACAAAAAGTACAGATTGTCTTGAAATTGCTGAATGTGATTTTACAAATAAACTGAGTATGGTGAAACACATGATAACCGGTCGATTTCTATCCTGTTTCAGACTGGCTGAAGACTGGGCTCCTGAGGC
The DNA here is from genome assembly GCA_028278455.1 of bacterium. GTDB lineage: Bacteria > SM23-31 > SM23-31 > SM23-31 > SM23-31 > JANQEH01. Next base: position 15,229 of record JANQEH010000056.1, on the reverse strand, counting down.
GGTACAGTCGGCAATTGAAGGATTATCAGGGGATATAAATGATCTGCAAGGTCAGGTTTTAAGCTGTGCCTCCGAAACCGTAACAAAAATGGGTGAAAGTAAAGAAGATATTATTACAGTGGCAGGATTAGCCGGCGGGATTGGTTTGAGTGGGGGCGCATGCGGCGCTCTGGGAGCAGCTATCTGGGTGAATACAATGTCCTGGTGTCGCAAGAATAAGAAGATGGTGCTAAACAATCCTGCTGCAGAGAGGGTGTCCGAAGCATTCTTAAATGAGACAGACAAAGAATATCTTTGCGAGAATATAGCAGGAAGAAAATTCGAGACAATTACTCAACATTCAGAATTCATAAAAAATGGTGGCTGCTCGGATCTGATCAATAAGCTTTCCAATTCCTGATTCCCCTGAAAAAAAAATTATTCCGTTATTATTGTACATGATTTGGAGGAACAAACTGCAGGATTTCTTTGTTATTTCGAATTGCGTTTAAACCACCGGTCAAATATTTCAGAGAGTGTTTATCAATAATTATCATCATAAAGCTGTTATATGTCAAGAATATTGGAAGAAGAATCACATGGTAAAGCAGCAAGGATAGCTGGGATTGGATACATTGTAATTATAGCTGCAGGTATTTTTGCCGAGTTCTTTGTTCGGTCAGGTCTTATCGTAACTGGTGATGCAGGTTCCACGTACAATAATATTGTTTCATCCGAGCAGTTATTCAGAATTGGTATTGCAGGTGACCTGATAATGCTTATAAGTGATGTTATAGTGGCGGTTGCTCTTTATGTCGTATTAAAACCGGTTAGTAAAAACCTCGCAATGCTTGCAGCGTTTTTCAGGCTGGTTCATTCTGCAGTTTATGGGGGAGCGCTGCTAAGCTTGTTCTCCGTTCTGCTGATCATAAGCGGTGCAGACTATCTAACGGCTTTTAATACTGCACAAAAGCATTCCCTTGTAATTATGCTGCTTGATGTTCACAGTTATGGGTATCTGGTCGGATTAGTATTTTTTGGTTTCCATTGTATTGTTCTCGGTTATCTTGTGTATATATCAGGATTCATACCAAGGATACTCGGTGTGCTGCTTGTTGTTGCAGCAGCGGGATATCTCGTGGACAGTTTTTCGAATCTGCTCTTACCCGGTTATGCATCATATGAGAAAGTATTTCTTATGGTAGTATTCATCCCGGCATTCGTCGGAGAATTGTCTTTCTGTCTGTGGTTGATATTTAAAGGTGCGAAAATTCAATTATCGAATAATCCTGCAATGTGAGATGAGAATCAAGGTTTCAGGATTTTTCAGAATTAAAAATTTTGTGCTCAATATCTTATAAATATCTTTAAATCTTAAAAAATACTTGACTTTAAATGAATAATCATTTATTATAGGGCTATGAGAACAAAAGATGACAAGAAGATTGCAGCGCTGCATGAGGCTACAGTAAAATTGGTTAATGAGATAGGTTTTGCCTCCAGCTCTGTATCGAAGATCGCTAAAGAAGCCGGTGTGTCTCCAGCTACGATATACGTTTATTACGAGAAAAAGGAAGAGCTACTCGTTTCAACATATGTCGAGATTAAAAAGGATATGAGCAGTAAAATTATGGACGGATTTGATGAATCCCTCCCGATCAGGGATATTTTGAGGTTGGTGTGGTTCAATATGTTCAAGTTTGCATCAGATAATTCTGACTATATAAAATATATAGACCAGTTCTCGAATTCACCGTATAGCCAGTTGGTTAACAAGGAGGAACTGGATAAGTTCTTTCAGCCGATCGTTAATGTATGGATAACAGGAATTGAACAGAAAATAATAAAAAATGTCAATCCCGAGATCCTCGGAGCATTTATGTATCAGCCGATTATTTTTCTTTCAAACAAGAATCATTGTAAAAACTTTGAATTGACCGATGAGAACATAGAAACAGCTTTTACACTGGCCTGGGATGCGATAAAACTTTAATTTTTTTTGGAATTGTATTAAATGAACATTCGTTTATAATAAGGGTGTATATGAAGATCAGGACAAAAAATAGAAAGAAAAAGATAATTTTAACTTTAACGGGAGCATTGATAATAATGTTTGCATGCAGCATGATAAATTCGGGTGTTAAAATTGACAAAGAGACTATGGTGAGAATAGAAAATTCTCCGCAATATTCTGATGGAGAATTTAATAGAATGGAAAATCAAATGGATTGGTCTGTTTCGGATTTCGTTTCTTCTACATGGAAATTCTTATTCGGTGGAGACAACAGAACTCCCGATATTCCGGTACCGGTGAAATCAGCAGATCTTTCATTTTTCAATTATAAAGAAAAGGGGAAACTGTATATAACCTGGCTGGGACATTCATCGCTTATGATAAATATTGACGGGTATAAGATCCTGACAGATCCGGTGTTCGAAGATAAAGTATCGTTTTTCGGCCCGACACGATACAATGGTGAAATTCCGCTTGATATAGATAATCTCGAGAATATAGATGCTGTTGTGATTTCACATGATCATTATGACCATCTTAATAAGTATTCTATCCAGCATCTGACAGAAAGAACAGATATATTCTATGTTCCACTTGGTGTGGCGGCCAGGATCAGAGATTGGGGAGTGCCTGGTAATAAGATCGTCGAGATGGACTGGTGGGAAGAATCAAGGTTCGATGCCGGTTTAAGTCTTACTGCTGCGCCAGTACAGCATTTCTCGGGCAGGGGACTTACTGACAGGAACAGTACACTGGCAGCATCATGGATTATTATAACATCCGGGCATAAAATATTCTTCAGCGGTGACTCCGGATATTTCGATGGATTCAAAAAGATCGGCGAAAAATTCGGGCCTTTCGATATGACATTTATAGAATGCGGCGCATATAATGAAAAATGGGCAAAGATCCATATGTTTCCGGAGGAAACAGTTAAGGCTCATCTGGACCTGAAAGGTAAGGTTCTGCACCCGATACACTGGGGAACGTTTAACCTTGCTTTGCATCCATGGTATGAACCAATGGAACGCCTAGTCACTGCTGCAGAAGAAAAAGGGATCGAGACTGCTACTCCGGTTGTTGGTGAGACTACAATCTATGGAGAATACCATCCTGCTGAAAAATGGTGGGAACAGTCAATGAACGATCAGAACCTTAATGCAGGTGGTAACGGACAGATTGAGAAGGTTCAAACTAAAAATCTAAATGAATATAAATAAATCGAAGGAGAACTCAATGTCAGGAAATAAATGGAATTCAGATAATATCCCGGATCAGTCAGGGAGAATAATTATCGTGACAGGCTCCAGCAGCGGGATAGGTTATGAAACAGCAAGGATTCTTGCAGGAAAGAATGCTGAAGTGATCATAGCTGTCAGGAATAAGGATAAAGGCAAAAAAGCAGCTGATAAGATTGTTACAGAATTTCCTGATGCCAGAATAACAGTTATGGAGCTCGATCTGGCCAGTCTTAAATCTGTTAGAAATTTTGCGGAAAATTTTAAGAAAAAATATAACAAACTGGATGTACTTGTTAATAATGCAGGTGTGATGGTACCCCCTTATTCCAAAACTGAAGATGGATTTGAGCTGCAATTTGGGACAAACCACATAGGGCATTTTGCATTAACCGGCTTGCTATTCGAACTTATTAAAACAACTCATGGATCAAGAATTGTGAATGTTTCCAGTATAGCACATAAAAGGGGGAACCTGAATTTTGACGATCTGAACTGGGAAAAACGCAAATACAAACCCATGAAATCGTACGGTGACAGCAAAATAGCGAACATATATTTCACACTTGAATTGGGAAGAAGGGTTGGGGCGGGTGCAAATTCTCCAGTAATCACTGCAGCTCATCCGGGATGGACAGCTACAGAACTTCAACGACATTCCGGAGTGATAGATAAATTGAATTACTTCATGGCACAGGATATCACTATGGGGGCACTCCCAACTTTAATGGCGGCAATAAAGGAAGATGTTCAAAACGGAGATTACTTCGGGCCTTCGGGATTTATGGAAATGAAAGGATATCCGAAGAAAGTAAGGTCCAATGAACTTTCAAATGATCTGGACATAGCGAAAAAGCTTTGGGAAGTCTCCGAAGAGCTAACATCAGTAAAATATGAGTTTTTAGGAAAATAGATCATAACAAATACAGCAGGAGTGATAAAAATGAAAAAAACAGTACTGATTACAGGTGCTTCCTCGGGATTCGGAAAACTTGCAGCAAAAACGTTTCATGAAAAAGGCTGGAATGTTATTGCAACGATGCGGTCACCGGAAAAGGAAACGGAGTTGACAGAACTGGAAAGTTTACTTGTTACCAGGTTGGATGTAACGGATAATACGAGTGTCAGAAACGCTGTGGCAGAGGGGGTGGAAAAATTCGGAACGATTGATGTACTCGTCAACAACGCCGGTTACGGCGGTCACGCACTTTTCGAGCAATTCACAGACGAAGCGATCAGGGCAATGTACGAGACGAATGTATTCGGTGTTATGAATGTATCCCGCGAAGTCCTGCCCGTTATGCGTAAACAAAAGGACGGAACGATCATTAATATTACCTCGGCTGTCGGCTATATCGGTCCGCCGGCAACTTCAATTTACACGTCTACAAAGCATGCTATTGAAGGATTGACGGAATCGATGGCACTGGAATACAAGCCTTTGAATATCAAAATAAAGGCTATCGCTCCCGGTGCCTTCGGTACAAATTTCATTGCCTCAACTTTCAATGAAGATGCTTCCAGGGGAGATGAGGAAGTGAAATCGCATACACAAAAAATCCTGACACATTTTGAGGCACTGGTGGGGCAGATGATGCAGCAGGGAGGCAAAGAAGCGAATCCTCAGGATGTGGCAGATCTGATCTACAGGTGCGCAACAGAGGAAATGCCGGTTCATAACATCGTTGGGGCTGATGCAGAGATGATCGTTGGTATGAAAAATTCTATGCCTCACCAGGATTTCCTTGAAAAACTTGAAGAAATGGTTATGCCGAAAATGTAATTCGATTTCCGATGATAAAAGGAAAAGACAAATATATGAGGATATTATTTGTCACTCATTATAACATCATTTTTTAAACAGAAGAGTGTAATTATGATCACAAACTATATAGCAGATCTTATGGTTAAGCCAGGAAAATCACCTGTTTTCGGTAATCCGGAGGATTTCGGACTCGAATATGAAGACGTTTCATTTAAGGCAAGTGACGGAGTCAGTCTATCCGGCTGGCTGGTAAAGGGTAGTACAAAAAGGGTGATTATACAATCACATTTTGGTGTCCAGTGCAGCAGATCTGGTTATTCTCCTAAAGTCCAGGGTATGGTAAAAATGTGGAATGATGATATTGTATTCCTCAATCAAACAAAATACCTTGTCAACGCAGGTTATTCTGTGCTAATGTATGATTTTAGAAACCACGGAAACAGTGGGGAGGGCACCTGCCCGTGGGTCACCTGGGGGCCGGAAGAAGGCAAAGATATTATAGCAGCTGTAGAATACATTAAAGGGCGTGAGGATTACATGGAAAGTAATGTTGGCCTATTAAGCATTTGCATGGGTACAAGTGCCACAGTTTTCGCATATGGAATGGATAACGGATTAAAGAAATATCCGAATATAAAAGCTATGATTTCTGTACAACCCCTAACCTATGAGAAGTTTGTTAAAGCTATGGCGATTCCCCGGTTTCTGGTAAAAAAAGCAAATAAACCTATTCAGAAAAGGACCGGTATTGATTTCTCTAAAAACACGTTCATGCCATATGTAAAGGATATATCAGTGCCAACTCTTGTAGTACAAAATAAGAACGATCCCTGGACTGATCCGGAATTAGTTAAACAGTATTTTTCTGAACTGAATGTGGAGAAGGATATTATCTGGCCTCAACTTTCGAAAAAAAGAGCCGCTGCATATGACTGGATAGGTAAGAATCCGGACAATATACTGGAATGGTTCGATAAATACATATAAAATTATGTATGGATCAAGATCGGTACCCTGTCAAAAAACTCAAAGGAGTATTCTATATGACAGTAATAAACTCGAAATTCATAATCTCAATATCATTAGTAGGACTAATTTTGCTTGTTCTCTATATAATGGGGCGGAAATCTGTCCATACAGAGCTTATGATCCCGGCCGAAGCGGGTGAAATATGGGCTGTATTAATGGATGCAGCAGGTTACAGTGAATGGAATCCTGTACTTGTACCGGTCGAAGGAGAATTACGTGAAGGTGCGAATATTAAATATGAGATGACACAGCCTGATGGAAAACAGAGCAGTATATCTGCCAGAGTAGTAGAGTTGATAAAAGAAAAGAAACTTAATCAGTTCGGAGGTATGCCCGGTATTTTGACATTTGATCACACTTACTCCCTTGAACCGGTTGAAGATGGAACAAAAGTAACACAGCATGAGGAGTATCGTGGTATCGGTGTGGTATTCTGGGATGCCGGATGGGTAGAACCAGCTTACGCTAAAATTAATAAAGCATTGAGAGAGAGGGTTGCTTTAGTAAAGATGTCTGGAGAGAAGTAATCCGAAATTCTATTTATAACTAACTTATTATATATTTCCATTTTTATAAGTAACTGTAAGAATAAACGCCCTGCTTAATATTAACAGAATCATTAATAAATTTACTTACTGAGAATAGTACAATAGAAAGGAAAGAAAATGAAGTACAAACCGTTAGGGAATACCGGATTATATGTTTCTGAGCTCACCCTCGGAGCAATGACATTTGCCGAAAAAGGAAGCCAGTTCAGCGAAATAGTAGGAGCTACCGGGCAGAAGCTTGCCACAAGGATGGTCAACCTCTCGATGGACGCGGGAGTGAATATATTTGATACTGCCAACCTTTATAGTTTTGGTGAATCTGAAGTGATGCTCGGTAAAGCGCTTGGCAGCAGGCGTAAGGATAATTTAATTGCTACTAAAGTATATAATCCGTTCGATAAGGGACCCAACTCACTCGGGACAAGCCGCATCGCTATTATGCGTGAAGTGGAAAGCAGTCTTGAGCGGCTCGGCACAGACTATATCGACCTTTACCAGGTTCATAGCTGGGATATAACTACACCTATCGAGGAGACACTCCGCGCCCTTGATGATCTTGTACGCCAGGGAAAGGTGCGATACATTGGACTCTCCAATTTTGCAGCATGGCAAATTGCAAAGGCCGATGGACTTGCAAAGTTATTGGGAACTGAAAAATTCTGTTCGGTACAGGCCTATTATTCACTTGTTGGCCGTGAGCTTGAAAGAGAAATCATTCCTGCTTCTTTGGATCTGGGTTTAGGTACGCTGATCTGGAGTCCTCTTGCCGGCGGTTTCCTGAGCGGGAAATTCACACGAGAGGGTGAAGCAGAAGGGCGGAGGAAAAATTTCGAATTCCCTCCGGTCAACAAAGAAAAAGGATATGATATTGTTGATGAGTTGAAAAAGATATCAATTAACCATAACGCATCAGTCGCGCAGGTTGCGATTGCATGGCTCCTGCATAAGGAAGGAGTTACCAGTGTAATTATCGGTGCTACTAAAGAAGAACAGCTTGTTGATAACCTGAAATCCGCTGATATAGAGTTAACACAGGACGAAATAACCAAGTTGGATGAAGTAAGCGCTCTTACTCCTGAATATCCGGACTATATTTCGCCTATGCAGCGTGGGCAGGATCTTTTCAGCAGAATTGCAGACTTATAATTACAAGTCAGATTTAATACCTTCTTATACTAATGAAATACATAAGCGAAGGCGCCGACTATTATTTATCTATCGGCGCCTTTATTATTATAATATATTCCTGCTTTGATCAATTCAGATCAAACCGGTCAAGATTCATTACCTTGTTCCATGCTGCTATAAAGTCATTAAGGAACTTATCCTGAGAATCTGTGCAGCCGTATACTTCTGCAAGTGCTCTGAGCTGAGAATTTGAACCGAAAATTAGATCGACACGTGTTCCGGTCCACTTAAGTTCACCTGTTGTGCGGTCTCTGCCTTCAAAGTAATTCTCATCTTCGGAGACTGCCTTCCATATGGTGCTCATATCGAGCAGATTTATAAAGAAGTCATTAGTTAAAGCCTCAGTCCGGTTTGTGAAAACACCATGAGCAGACTGACCAAAATTTGTGTTCAATACCCGCATACCCCCAATCAGAACCGTCATTTCAGGAGCGGTCAGGGTCAACAGCTGAGACCGGTCAATCAGCAGTTCCTCTGCTGTTACAGAGTATTTAGTTTTGAGATAGTTGCGGAAACCGTCGGCAGCAGGTTCAAGTACGGTGAAAGACTCAACATCTGTTTGAATCTGTGACGCATCTGTTCTTCCCGGTGTGAATGGAACAGTCACATCATGTCCGGCGTTCTCTGCGGCAAGCTCTACACCCGCGCATCCGCCCAGGATGATCAAGTCTGCGAGTGAGACTTTCTTCCCGTCGGATTGCGAGTCATTGAATTCCCGTTGGATTCTCTCAAATATCTGAAGTACGGTTTTCAGCTGGGTTGGCTGGTTGACTTCCCAATCCTTCTGTGGAGCAAGACGAATACGGGCTCCATTTGCACCGCCACGCATATCTGAACCACGAAACGTTGATGCCGATGCCCATGCTGTTGAAACCAGCTGTGAGATTGTCAGGCCGGAATCCAGAATTTTCTTCTTAAGATCAATTGTATCCTTATCATTGATCAGTTCATGATCGACAGCGGGAACAGGGTCCTGCCAGATCAATTCCTCTGCCGGGACTTCGATACCAAGATAACGCGATCTGGGACCCATATCCCTGTGGGTAAGCTTGAACCAGGCACGGGCAAATGCTTCTGCAAATTCATCGGGATTCTTGTGAAACCGGCGTGAGATTGGTTCATATATCGGATCCATTCTCAGTGCCATGTCAGCCGTGGTCATGATCGTAGTAACTTTTTTAGATGGATCTTGAGCAGCCGGGGCAAGGTCATTTTCATCAGGATTGACCGGAACCCACTGCCATGCTCCAGCAGGGCTTTTTACCAAATCCCAGTCATATCCGAATAACATATCGAAATACCCCATATCCCACTTAACGGGATTCGGTGTCCATGCACCTTCTATCCCGCTGGTTATTGTGTAATCTCCCTTACCACTCCCGTAGCTGCTATTCCAGCCAAGCCCCTGTTCTTCGATCCCTGCCCCTTCAGGTTCAGGTCCTACATTTGCTGCATCTCCGGCGCCGTGACATTTACCGAATGTATGACCTCCGGCGACCAGAGCAACTGTCTCCTCGTCGTTCATAGCCATGCGAGCGAAAGTTTCTCTGATATCTCTACCGGATTTGACCGCACTCGGTTCTCCGTTGGGCCCTTCCGGATTAACATAGATCAAACCCATCTGAACAGCAGCAAGCGGATTATCGAGATCACGGTCTCCGCTGTAACGTTTATCACCGAGCCATGTATCCTCGCTACCCCAGTAGATGTCTTCTTCCGGTTCCCAGACATCTTCACGGCCGCCGGCAAAGCCGAACGTCTTTAATCCCATCGATTCAAGCGCGCAGTTTCCGGCAAGGATCATCAGATCAGCCCAGGAAATCCTTTTCCCGTATTTCTGCTTTATAGGCCAGAGCAGACGACGCGCCTTGTCGAGGTTAGCGTTGTCAGGCCAGCTGTTGAGAGGAGCAAGGCGCTGGGTACCTGATCCGGCGCCCCCACGGCCGTCACCTATACGGTATGTTCCAGCACTGTGCCACGCCATCCTGATAAAAAGTCCTCCATAATGACCATAATCTGCAGGCCACCATTCCTGTGAGTCGGTCATCAAAGCATATAGATCTTTCTTCAGAGATTCCAGATCGAGTTTTTTGAATTCTTCTGCATAGTTAAAATCCTCACCCATTGGATTACTAAGGTTGGAGTTTTGATGCAGTATTTTCAGGTTTACCTGGTTTGGCCACCAGTCACGGTTGGATGTACCGCTTCCTGCAATGGGACTATCAGTTCCCCCTGTTACAGGACAATTATTGTTTTCACTCATGGATATTTCTCCTTTTAATAGTTGAAATTGGTATATGTTAATATGAAATAAACAATATATATTATTAAATAATAATAATTATCCTTAATGGTTAAAAAAATTCTATTCCTGGCACTCCTTGCAGATCACAGTGAAATGAATACTGAAATCCAGAAGTGTATTCTCTTTTGTGACCTGATCAGGAATATCCAGATTATCTAAACCAGGATCAATGATATCAACGATCTTATTACAATTCCTGCATACTAAATGGTGATGCCGTTTCGTCAACGGATCGTATCGAATCGTATTATAACGCGAAGATATTACTGAGACGATTCCATTCTTTTCAAATGCTTCAAGTATTTTGTAAACTGTTGCTTTAGAGATCGTTGGAAATTTCTTGTGGATACGATTATAGACTGTCTCCGGGCTTGGATGAGAATTATCAGTACTTATCGCATCGTAAACAGCAATTCTCTGGGGAGTGGCTTTCAGACCCTTCTGCTGCAGTCTCTCTTTGATCTTTTTGATAACGTAACTTTCAACAATCTTTATTATGAATTGCAATAATAATTACTAAATGATAATTATTATTATTAACGATGTCAAGTGTTTTTTATCAAAATCATCGATTTTTGTTAATTATTTGTTATTATAGAATGGAATCATATTTATATTCCGGCAGAACTTTTCTTATGATCAATTGTACAATATCCAGAGAGTTTTTTAACTGAAATACTGAACAACTGAATTAAGGGTATACATGAAACACGGCATTGAAATTACGAAATGGAGATTTCTTCTTCTCTTTTTTCCTGCTGTCCTGGTACTCGTAATTATTTGTTACCGGAACCAGCATTTTGTATCTTCACTCCATGATAATGATCCCAAACACGTCCCGTCTGAAATATTGGAACCCCCTTCTGCTGAGTTTGCTGAAGTTGTCGAGCAGGCCCGCCGTTCAGCGCGTCGGCTGATAATCGATGATAATCTACCGGGATTATCAATCGCGGTTTCTATCGACAACGAAATTGTGTGGGCGGAAGGATTCGGCTGGGCAGATCTGAAACAGGGTATCCCTGTAACTCCTGAAACGCAATTCAGAATAGGTACAACTACCATTTCCTTCACTGCAGCAAGCGTTGGACTTTTATATGAGAGAGGACTCATTGATCTGGACGTACAGGTGCAGGAATATGTACCGGAATTTCCAAAGAAACAATGGGAGATCAGTACCCGTCAGTTGATGGGGCACGTTTCCGGTATCCGTCATTTAAGAGATGGAGCTCCCTTACAGGATGAGGAACCATTCAGCAGGAAACATTATAACGATGTTATAGATAGCCTGGAAGAATTTCAAGGAGATCCCCTTTTATTCAGGCCATCCACAGCATACGGCTACTCTACATGGGGCTGGGTTCTTGTCGGCGCTGTTGTTCAGGCGGCAGGGGGAGAGCAATATTCTAAATTCATGGAAAGCGAAATTTTCCAGCCATTGGGGATGAAAAGCACTGTACCTGATATTGATGACGAAGATTTACCCAATCTCGCACGGTTCTACTGGCCGTCCATTGCACGGAAAACTAAGTGGGGGCTGGAGAATGCAACAGAGGCTGATCTTTCCGGGAAATTACCTTCTGAAGGATACATCTCTACACCGATAGATCTTGTCCGGTTCGGCAATGCTGTGATGGATGGAAGTCTTCTCAGTTCCGGGACTGTGGAAATGCTGTTCACAGAGCAGGTTCTTACATCAGGTGAAACAACCGGGGCGGGATTGGGCTGGGAAGTCAGCAGTATAAAGTTCGGTGATGATCAAGCCTCAAGCCCGGTGTTGAGCTGTCCGGGACATGGGGTAGGAGGGACGACATCTTTCATGATTTTCCCCGAACAGCGAATGGTTTTAGCTGTAGTTTCTAACGTATCCTTCGCGAATGGGCTTGAACCTTTTGCAGTCAACCTGGCAAGAGTCTTCGGCAAATAATACCGGCATTGTTATAGAGTTCATGGAAAATAGCTCTCCAATGTTGCAGAGATCACCTTTTTGCTTTGAGTAAAAATTGAGTTATCTCGCGGACTCCCTGGTATCCCGTTAGACGGCCGATCTCTTTACCATCTGCTCCTATAAGGATACATGTCGGGTAACCGCTGACATTGAACTTCTCTTTCAGGTCTTTTCTTTTGTCTCCATCCACCGCAATGCTAACTATACCCTTAGCCGCTTCTGCTACATCTTTTGCAGTAAATACGTATTTCGACATAGTCTTGCACGGGCCGCACCATTCCGCTTCGAACTTAATAAAATGAGGTAAGTTTTCGCCGGCTGCTTTTTTGATTCCCGCCTCGAAATCTGTCTCGAATACGACTGGAATTTCTGCTCTTGGTGCTTCACGGTCGTATTTATAAAGGTCTCTCGATATTTCGTCTTCCTCCCGGGATATACCCGGATCGAAGGGGAGTACATGCCCTTCTGTACCCGCTGTCCCTTCTAGCTTAAGTTTCCACGCCGAGTCACCAACCCATGAAAAATCAGGTATTTTCCGCCAGTTTTTCGCACCAAGGGGATCATCTTTTTCCGTTTTGCCTACCACCCAGTAGTCTCCCTCGCCAAACACTCCGTCGTTGTTTCCGTCGGATATCGCAACTATATGTTCTACACCGCTGATCTTTACATGACCAATTTTATACCCTCTCCTCGTAAACCGGAGTATCGAAGGTTTATCTGCGGGATCCTCAACAACAATCCAGAATGACACGGGGTAAGCGAGAGCTGAAGGAGTTGAATCACCAATGTCATGATTGACATTCAGAATTGCTTCAAAACTCGTCCACCATTTACCGCGGCTCAATTTAGCTGTTGTCGTGATAGGTTTTTCGTCTTCGAGCGATCCATCCATATCGGAATCGATAAACAGCAGGTTGTAGTGCTTACCGGCTTTTAATCTCGCAATAGCGACCGGTTGTCCCACTCCCCGAATATCAGGATGGCCAATTTCGATGAGTCCTGCCAGATGTCCACTCCCCGGGAGACCGGGTATTACTGCCTCAGAAACTTCAATCCGTGCAGCATATGGTGAGAATCTGGGACTGTTCGGAGATCCGGGATCACCCTGTTGAAACTGAATTCTATAGTTAGTCGGCTGGTCCGAACACCCGGACTGCAGGATAAATACACCAAACATCAAAAAAAAACTGGCAAGTGTACTGAGGGAAAAGGATTTCCTGTTCATGTTTTTATTCCCTTTTACTAAGCTAATACGTTTTGATATTGTACAATTCAGCTTTGGCTTTTCGATAGAAAATAAACAAAAAGTATAATTTAAGGGAATAAGAACAAAAAGCAATTATTCTTTTAATGTTTGCGTTGTTGGAAGAATATCCTGCAATAATATGATAGATAGAATAGTAATTATAGTATATTCTGTTCAACGGAAATACTAAAACATTGTTCTATATACTAATCACTTTTTAATACTTTGACAGGATCGGTTCGAGCAGTTTTTGACGCCTGAAAGCTTACTGTCAGAAGTGCAACCGCCAGGGCTGCAAATCCAGCCTGAAAAAATACTGATAGAGAAATATCTATTCGATAAGCGAAATTTCCAAGCCAACTGTTCATCGCAAACCACGCAAGTGGCCATGCAGCAGTATTTGCCAGTAAAATCCACCTTACGCAGTCTTTAGAAAGAAGTATCAGAATATTACCTGCTGAGGCGCCGTTGACCTTTCTTATACCAATCTCCTTAGCCCTGTTTTGGACGGTAAATGACATCATTCCGAACAGTCCAAGACAGGCAATGAATACCGCAAACACCGAAAAATATCCTATTATTGTTTTTGCTCTCTCCTCCTGGCCGTAGATCATTGCAATTGCCTCATCTACAAATGTATACTCGAAAGGTAATTCCGGAGAGATCTCGTTGTAGGTATCTCTTATGTATTTAATAGTCTCAGGCATATTATTTCCGGTTAGACTGAAGTTAAGCCTGTAATAAAACGGCTGATACCATAAGGCTGCCGGACCGACTTTATGATGAAATGATCTGATATGGTAATCCTTCATTACACCGATTACCCTCGCAGTTCTACCCCAGAAGTTGATCTGATGTTCGAGGGGTTTATCAAATCCAAATTCCTTTACTGCTGTCTCATTGAGTATTATTGTAAGATTCTTGTCAGTCTCCAATTCATTTGAAAAATTTCTTCCCTGCAGGATTTCAATACCAAGCATATCGACATAATAAGGATCAACTGCAAGCATTCTGAAGCTGTGTTCAATGCCATCGATAATACTGGTAGCTCCCATATTATACCTGAGTCCTGACTGTCCGCTGGAAGCGGAAACTCCTGCAATATCCGGATTCTCCAGCAATCTTGCACGCAGAACGTCAATGTGATCCCAGATTTTCTGACTTGGATTGCAATATAGAATAAACTTGTTGTTTATGCCAAGATCCTTTGTTTTTATGTAATTCACCTGTTGAGAGATTAGAAGCGTGCTGATGATAAGCGCTGTTGTGATAACGAACTGAAACACAATAAGCACCTGCCTGAACCTTTTTCCCTTTTCCCCTTTTGTGATCTCATTTCTCAATACCTGTGCCGGAGAAAATGCCGATAGATACAATGCCGGATAAACTCCCGCAGCTAATCCAATTATTATTGTCGAAAAAAGAAAAAGTAAGATAAAAGAAGGATTAAACAGAATATTCAATGAAACTGACGTGCCGAGGATACTATAGAAATGGGACCGAAAACCCGCAATAATAAAAACTGCAAGCGCCGATGCCAGTAATGCATAGAAGACGGCTTCGAATATATACTGACGGATAAGAGACCGTCTGTCCGATCCGACAACTTTCCGTATCCCGATCTCTTTTGCTCTCTTTGATGACCTGGCTGTTGACAGGTTTACAAAGTTTATCACAGCTATTACTATTATTATAAATGCAATTGCTGTAATTATATATAAATATTGTTTTTTATTATTGTTATAAAATGCGACGGATCTCAGCGGGACGAGATCCAGCTTATAGCCGTTTGCGGCATTGCTTTCCGGATCAAGTGAAATAACTTCGACAGCTCGCTGTAGAAAAAAATCAGAAGCTTTTTTTGCAAACTCCCCGGGAGTACTGGTGTTCCGGAGAGTTATATAAGTCGAATATCCCCAGTTTCTCCAGTCTTTATCAACTTCTTCCCAGAAAATAAGTGTCTCAAGAGTAT
>JANQEH010000276.1 GCA_028278455.1 bacterium | reverse complement strand
CCGAGCAGAATGCCTTATCTCCCTCACCTGTGAGTATGATCACACCTATCTCATCATCCTCATGGGCATCCCTGAATGCACCGGACATCTCGAAGACTGTCTTAGGCCTGAATGCATTCCTTTTCTCCGGCCTGTTTATTGTAATTTTCGCAATTCCTTCGAATTTATGGTATACTATATCGGTATAGGTTCCGTATTCTTTCCATTTTATGCTGGTCATCTAATCCTCCTGTTGGATAAAAAAATCTTTTATAGTCTTTATAAAAATCTCAGGCTGCTGAAAATGGGTATTATGTCCGGCACCCTCAATAACAATATATCTCAAGTGCTTAGAAATTTTTCTGATTCTCTTTCCAATTTCTTTGAATTTCCGGTCGTTCTCACCTGCAATATACAAAATTTCTTTGTTAATGTCATGGATTCTGCTCCACATTGACGGCTGCTTACCTGTTCCCAGATAATCTAATGAATTTGCCAATCCTTCTCTATTATTAATCAACCTTGCTTTAATCATATCCTGGTATTTCTCATCCTCTCGGATATTCCCAAAGATCGGGTTCGAAAACCAGCCGTCCAGAAACTTTTCCAGGTCACCCTTTTTTATTCTTTCGGAGATTACCTTATCACTATAGATACGATTCTTTTTTTCATTTCCGTCTTCTATACCCGGATTTACGGATTCCATGACAATGCTGTTGAAATTTTCCGGATATTTCAAGCAGGTGAATAAGCCTAACCTTCCGCCCATCGAGTAACCCACAATATTGCATTTTTCTATTTCGTTGTCCTGAAGTATCGAGATAATAAAGTCCGCACAATGTCCGAAAGTGTAATCATCGGTGTCTTGAGGTAAGTTTGATCCATGACCGGGGAGGTCTATCAATATACACCTGATAGTATCTTGCAGCTCTTTGACCAGAAACATCCAGTCTTCCCTGTTTCCCATGAAACCGTGAAGAAATAAAATGCTCTTTTCATTTTTCTCGCCAAAAACAGAATAATTGAGCTTGACCGGTTTAATTATTTTATCCTTTCTGATCGATCTTTGCAATAATCTCTTTTTTGATTAATTCATGAAAATTATAATTCTCATCAGTATCCGTTACAACCTCAATTATTTCCGGTTGGTCATTAATTAGTGATTCTGTATAAGCTTGAATAAACTCATCCATATTCTTCGGATTTTTGTATTCTATACCGAACATTTTTGCGGCTTCCGTAAATCTATAACTATGAGGAGTGGTAAAAAAATCTCTGAATATGTCTTTCTCTTTTGCAACCGGGAGGAATGAAAATATCCCGCCTCCATTGTTGTTGATGACAATAATTGTGATATTTTTGCCTATCTTATTCAGTATTTCAAGAGCGTTCAGATTATGTAAAAATGCAATATCTCCGAGGATTACCGTAAGTGGTTTCCCAGAGATCTGCGAGAAACCTGCCGCCGAAGCAATGTTTCCATCGATCCCACTTGTACCACGATTCACTCCCACATTCAATTTAACCATATTAGGATCCGGGAACATATCCATATCCCTCAAAGGCATACTGTTACCCAGATACAAGTTTTGTTCTTCCTCCATTAGTCTCGAAACATGGTATGCTATTCCGGGTTCTGTGATGTTCTTTTCTTTCTGCAATAATTCATTAATGACGTTAGTGCATTCTTTGTCTATCACTTTCAGAGAATTCAGGATTGTATCTTTTCCAGTATCTCTAAGATACGGTAATGTCAATTCGCAGAAAGCTGAAATATCGCAAGTAAATTTCTCTGTAACAAGGTTATCGGGATCGATTCTTCCGGGAGACCTGCATACCTGTATATAATCTGTAAAGCTCGAATACTTTAAGAATTGAGCCAGCCTTTTTGATGTGAAACCTGTTCCGATATGGAGGATGATTTCGGGCGAAGATTCTTTCCTGAATCTATTTGACAAAAGTAGTTGATCGTAGTAGTTGACTCTGGTGTCCCTAAATTCATGTTTCATGCCTGACGCTATATCAGAAAAGACCGGAAAATTCAGTTTTTCTAC
Organism: bacterium; assembly: GCA_028278455.1. Lineage (GTDB taxonomy): Bacteria > SM23-31 > SM23-31 > SM23-31 > SM23-31 > JANQEH01. The sequence goes on along the minus strand of JANQEH010000276.1, from coordinate 10,246 downwards.
CAGTTTTACAATCGAAGCTCTGTCCAGATGTGGATGCAGCCTGCCCAAAATTACCAGACCGTTTGGGCAGGTATTCAATTTTTCGGCAGCTTTTTTCAATGCATTTTCACATGGAGCTTTTCTATATTCATTGTAGGTATTGAGTGGTTTTCTATTGTCATACCATCTGAATATTGAGTTTTTATGATCTTCAGGTGCTGAATAGTCATTCCCTGGGAAGGATTCTCTGAACATGCAATTTAAATGAACAGGGCCTGGATGATCATTAAAGCTTCTGAAGACAAGCTGATCGATTACCGAAAGGACATTTTGTGGCAATATGTTTGGATCCGGACAAGGCATACTGTATTCCCATCTTACGTACTTTCCGAAGATATTGACCTGATCAATAGTCTGGTTTGCACCTGTAGACTGAAGTTCCGGAGGCCTGTCAGCAGTAAGTACGATCAATGGAATACCATCCATCGAAGCCTCAACAACTGCCGGGAGACAATTAGCTGAGGCTGTACCTGAAGTAGTGATAACAACAGCAGGTTTTCCTGTTGCTCTTGCATACCCTAACGCATAATATGCAGAATTGCGTTCATCGTAAATTACGATTGTTTCGGCATTCTGATTTCTCGCGGCAGATGATGTAATCGGTGTAGAACGGGAACCAGGAGATATGCAAAAAAGTTCAACTCCGTTCCTGATAAACTCCTCAATGATCAGTGAACTCCACAGCGTATTCAGATCTGTTTTTTCTATTTTCATTTGAATTCAAAGAATCTCAAAAAATTCAACATCTTATTCTCTGTTTCATCCCATTCTTCATCCGGATCTGAACCCTCTACTATTCCCGCACCTGCAAAAAGCGTCAGGACGTTATTGAATATCAGGCCAGATCTTATACCCACCGCAAATTCAGCACAGTCATTGCCTATCCATCCTATAGCTCCACCATACCACCCCCTGCTGAAATTTTCTATTCCGGAAATTCTTTCAAGAGATTCTCTTTTCGGATATCCTCCGACAGCCGGGGTAGGATGTAAGTTTGACAATATGTCGAAATCACTTATATTATCTTTTAAACTTGATGCCAGAGTGCAGTATAAATGCTGTACTTTGGGAAGTTTTAAAACCATAACTTCGCTTTCGACAGGATCCGATATTGACAAATTCTTCAGTATATTAAAGATATATATCTGTACAATCCTGTGCTCATCCCTGTCCTTAATACTCGTCAGCAACTCTTTTCCAATTCTCTCGTCCTCTTCAGTTGAATTCCCTCTTTCTCTTGTACCTGCAAGTGCCTCACTTTCGATCATGTTTCCGTTTCTTTTGTATAGCAGTTCAGGTGAATTCCCTACAAATGAGATATCCTCTGCAGGCTGAAAATAAAAGGTATAAGAATTCATTTTGTTTCTGTTCAATAAATACGTTATAAGTCCTGGATCAAGTGATTCTTCAAGCCTGAATACTGCCTTCTTTGCAAGAACTAGTTTTCTATACTCTCTATTCGCTATCTCCTGTCTGATCAGCTCTATCTTTTTCTTCCAGTCCTCCTTTTTTGTAAGATCTATCCTGTTTGAGATTCGCGGGAGAACGCTTGCTTTCATGCCGATACTGAAGTTTATCCGGTCGATCAACTCGTTGATATCCTTAAGAATATCATTTATATTTTTTGCTCCGGAGTTATTATAATTCAGAGCGAAAAGTGTCTTCCCGTTTTTTCTGTATACTTCACATTCCGGGATATGAAATCTGTAATTACTGAATTCCCTCCACTCAGAATCCGCATCTCCATTCCGGTTAAAGCACATACCTCCATAATATTTAAGATCCGGATAATGATCTTTCAGCATTTCGTAAGAGTTTTTCAGTGCAGCTTTGAATTCATCTAAAGTGTTACTTGATATAACATCCGCTTCTCCAATACCCGCCAACTGAAACTCCCCTTTTCGGTCGGACCAGTATGTCTTAAGATTTGCAGACTGATTCATCAGCCAGAGTATCGGATCTATATCAATTATTTCACTTTCAAACCTGATAATTCCTTTATCAGAAAGAAGATATTTATCCGAGAAATAGTTTTCGACTTTTCTCCTGAGCTGGTCTACAATGTGTTCCGGTTCAGATCCGGTTGTATTTTGCCGGGTTATAAACATATATTCAGAAAGCAATCACAATATTCTTAAGCTTTTTCTCCTATGTAAATGGTTGCTACGCCTAAGGTTAATACACTCGATTTCAAGTTAATGAAACCGTTTTTTTCCATTATTTTCAGAAAATCATTACCGTAAGGAAATGTTTCGACAGTCCTATTTAGATAATTGTATGCGTATTTATTACCGGAAATTATTGAGCCTATCCAGGGAAGTATGTATCTGAAGTAAACAAGATATGTTTTCCTCACGAGTCGATTAACTGGGAGTGAGAATTCCAGGATGATCGATCTTCCACCCGGTTTTAATATTCTGTACATTTCTCTTAAGCCTTTATCGACATTAATGAGATTTCTGATCCCGAATGCTATAGTAACTGCATCCATAGTATTATTCCTGAACGGAATATCTTCAGCGTTTCCCGGAATAAGTAAAGTTCTATCTGTCAGATCTTTCTTTTTCAACTTCTCCCGCCCGATCTTCATCATCTTGATAGCTGGGTCGAGTCCGAATCCTGACCTGATTTTATCGCTTTCTTTGCATAGGGTAATCAGCAGGTCAGCCGTCCCGGCAGCAAGATCAAGAACAGCCTGATCCTGAGAATCTCCCAGATGTTTAACTACATCTTTCCTCCACTTTACATCGCGGTTGAACGAAAGCAACCTGTTAAGCAGGTCGTACCTGTGTGAGATCCTGTCAAAGAGTTTCCAGACCTGGACTCTGGATGGGCTGTCAGATAGATCCGTTACCGTTTTTTCTTCTGCTTCAATCATAAAGTGAGATTAATAAACTATAAATATAACAATAATTTAACTCAAATGCGATCAGTTTTTCCCCGCTATAATAAACCATGTATATATTCTATTTTCTGAAGGCGTTAACAAGAGATGATATGGTCATATTTCTCTTGAACTCATCCAGATCGATTTTTTCCTCCGTATTAAACACAATCTCAACTTTTTTTCCCGGAAGCAGATCAAAATAATTATCTGAAAATACTCCGTTATAATTATTACTATGTAAAAAAACATTTCTGGCGATCTTATCAGTTGAGACTTTTATCTTCGCACCTGTTTTTGTTCTTTCTACCTCAAATTCGATAACCGGTTCAGGCAGATATAAATCTTTAACCGGCAGGAAATAATAGAAGTTTTCGGAGATCGAGTCATCGCCGCTGACTAATTCAAAGTGGGTGAAAGTTCCTGTAGGATCATTTGCCTCCAGCCATTCATCCTTATCCAGCTCAATATATACTTTACTCATAAGCGGATCGATCTTAATGAGTCTACTCTCCTCCTTAACCAGGCCTCCCTCAAAATCCATCAATTTGATCTTTAGTTCGACATTTACCTCAACAGTCCTGTCCGATACAATATAGACTTTGATTCTACCGTTTTCCAGGTTTGGGCTAACGAGAATATCATTAAAAAATTTCTTTGCATAATAGTGAAGAGCCTTCCATCGTCCAAAGTAGTCTATTCCTGACCATGATGCTACCGGCCAGCAATCATTTATCTGCCAGTAAAGTGCTCCCATACATTGAGGCATTATCCTTCTGAGATGTTCAGCTCCCACTTTTATCCCTTCAGCCTGCAGTACCTGGCTGACATATAGAAATGAATTAAAATCTTTAGGCTCAGGATATTCTCTAAGCATATAAGTCCTGATAAGCTGATTTCCCCTCGGATGCTTTTGATGCGCGAGCATTACAGGCGACTCTATGTCATGGTCTGTATCAGGATCAGTGTAGTAATTTACAGTCTTGATATTCGGGAAAGACTGAAATCCGAATTCACTGTTAAATCTTGGAAAATGTGTCTCGTAATTCTCAAATGGTTTTTCCCCGTGCCATACATCCCAATAATGGACATCACCGTTTGTCATTGAGTTCGCATCATCCTCGAGGTCGGAACTTGGTGAACTTGGCCAGTATGATCGTCCGGGATCAAGCCCGGCACAAACCTCAGGGAGGACTACGTGGAATATTTTTTTATAATCATCCCATATTTTCTCCGGAAGTCTTTGTCTCCACCCCCAGTGAAACCATGCGGTTTCTACCTCATTATTACCGCACCATAGTACAATGCACGGGTGGTCTCTAAGTCTTTTTACCTGGTATTCAGCTTCACTTCTGATATTATCGAGAAATTTCTGATCTCCAGGATACATGCTGCAGGAAAACATGAAATCCTGCCAGACCATGATACCCATTTCATCACAGAGTTCATAGAATACATCATTTTCGTATATACCGCCGCCCCAGACTCTTATCATATTCATATTAACGTCTTTGCAAGACTGTAAAAGCATCCTGTATTTCTCATCGGAGACTCTCGTCACAAAATTATCTGCAGGGATCCAATTTCCTCCCTTTGCGAAGACCGGTATTCCATTTACAATGAACTTAAAACTCTTACCCCATTCATCATTTTCCCTGACCAGTTCTACTGTCCTCAATCCTATCTTTTTCTCATCGTAGTCAACCAGCACATCATCTACAGCCAGTTCTGTAGTTACACTGTAGAGGTGCTGGTCACCCAAACCATTAGGATACCAGAGGACAGGATTGTCAATGCTCAGATAAAAATTATATTCATGCAGTCCCTCATTTAGTTCGACATCGAAGATCTCCGTTGTCGAATTCTTCTCACCATTTATTGTGATCATAACCTTAGCAGGTGAATTATTCAATGATCTGATCTCTACTGCTGCATTCAGTTCTGCCTTGCTGCTATCGATTTTATCCTGCCTGATGTGAAAGTTTCTGATTACGGCTTCATCATAATACAGGATCAGGACATCCTGCCATATTCCGGATGTTACATACCTTGGTCCCCAATCCCACCCGTAATGATACGGTGCTTTTCTAGTGTACGGTGATGTTTTCTCCCCCTGATCATTCGAGGCTGGCAGCTGATATTCAAGTTCTTTCATCAATGGCAATATTTCCTTAATTGGAGATCTGAATTTTACCCGGAGATCATTAACACCGACCTTTAGAAATTCTTTGCAGTCTGCCCTCCATTCACGGAACATATTATCCGCATTTATTATTCTGTTGCCATTCAGAACGACTTCTGCGTAAGTATCCAGACCTTTGAACACCAATTCCACATTCCGCCTGCTTAAGATCCCGGAGCTGATTCTCAGGTTCTTTCTGTACTCCCAGGCATCATCTCCGATCCAATGAAGAGAATTCTCATTATCCCCGTAGAATGGATCCGTAATCAGGTTGTTTGACAGCAGGTCTGTATGTACACAGCCCGGGACTTCTGCTGGATACCAATGTTCATCTGAATTTTCTCTGAATTCCCAACCGTCATGTACATATTCCGCATTTATCCTGTTCGCAATGATTAGATGGTATACCTGATAACCCACTAGCCCCGTAAGAAACAAAGTTATGAATATCAGCCCTAATTTTGTATTTTTCATTTATTGTCCTTATTTATAGAATCATTGTATGCAATAGTGAATTCATCCATAAACATTCTATGCTCAATACTGATATCTTGATCACCTTTGTATTTCTTTGCAATTTCGTTAAGTTCATTAATGTCAAATTTCTTCTTTATTTCTTCTATTTCGAATTTCCAATCACCTTTATCAAGATGTGTTCTTTGCATCATTAAAAACTCAGATAGCTTTAACGGTTCATCTTTTAGTATTGAGATTAAATAGTTATTTACAGTTGCGAAATTCTTATTGTCATATGCATCCCAATTTGTTGACCATTTTGCCAGTATCCTATTCCAAATCTCTTTATCCTCAATATATAAAATTAACAATCCCTGTCATCCTAAAATTGTTTCAGGATCTGGTGAATCCCATTCCCAAGCTAGATCAGGGAATTTAGGATTCATTGACTCAATTAGCTCTACCTTCCACTCCCTATGCCAGTTCTTTAGCTGTTTCTCCCTTTTAATTGCATCATTTATATATCGGTATTCTTCATAATAAACTAATTTTGTAATATTATATTTTTTTGTGAAGCCATTTATTAAGTCATTTTTATGTTCACGTACTCTTTTCTCAATGTTATTTGTAACTCCGATGTATAACGAAGTATTCTTAAAATTTGACAGAATATAAACATAGTAGGTTTTAGATTCCATGATATTTAGATCCTGAAACAAGTTCAGGATGACAAGAATATAATATACTCTCAGGTTATTACTACAGTATTGCTTTCACAAAAAGAAAAAACAGATTTTTTGACAATCAATTGCATTCTATGCTTTTAAGAATATTCTCTGCCTGTATAGAAAATAGAGGAACAGCCATTTTATACTCAGGGAGCTGAATACCCGGATCAGCTGTTCAAAATCTCCTGTATGCTCAATAAAACCATTTATAAATATATTTGCTATAAGTCCGAAATTGAATAACGATTGCGCAACATAAATCGTTATGGGATTAAGCCCGATGACAACGAAAGGAAAAGCCCATTTCTTCATGCCTTTTACATCTATTACCCAGTAGAACAGCGCCATGAGAAGAGTGCTCCAACCGGCGGCAAAAAGAACATAAGAACTTGACCACAAAAGCTTGTTTATCGGGAAAACCAGCCCCCACAACCCACCAAGAACAAGCGACCCGGCTCCTGAATAGATCATCCAGTTAACTTTTTTCTTGTCCGGTTCACCTGTTCTGAGTAAATGACCACACAACACACCAAGAAGGGTTGTTGAAACTGCCGGAATTGTACTGAGTATACCCTCATTATCACCAAGCCCCTCGAAAACTACAAACCTTCCCGGCAGAAAAAGCCTGTCGATATAGAAAGATAAATTGCCCTCAGGAGTTAGAATACCCGGGCCCTGACCTGGAACGGGGATAACCATCATAATAATCCAGTAAACAATAAGTATCATACCGGCAGTCATAGCCTGAGTTCGGATTCCCGTATTGATCGTTATCAATGCGGAAATACAATAACAGACGGCTATCCTCTGCAGAACACCTGTATACCTGAGGTTCTCAAAATTCAGGTCAAGAATATCGTTGTATATTAATCCGAGCACAAAGAGGGTAAGAGCTCTTTTAATAACGTGCCTGTAAAGAAGTCTTCTTGAATCGCCTCTTTCTACTCTATTAGAGATAGAAAAAGGCATACTGACACCCACAATGAACAGGAAAAGAGGGAAAATCAGATCCCAGAATGTAAAGCCGTGCCACTCAGTATGCCTGAGCTGTCCAATCAGGATAGTTGACAGGGGATTGTCAAATAATGCAAGCAGACTCAGAATGAAATAAGCTCCTCCTGTGATCCAGAACATATCGAATCCGCGAAGAGCATCAATCGATACCAGTCTTCCTGAAGGTAAACTTCCAGTTTTACCAGACATAGCCTTATCTCCTTAAGCAAGGATGATCACAAAAGCTACCTGTGAAGATCATCCCAGACTAACGGCCGCTTACAGCCTTAACAAGTTTCTCTATAGCAGGAATGATCATTAACTCACACTGCCCTCTCTGTTCCTTTGCCTTCTCAATAAACACCAGACTCTCACTTATCCATTTCTCGTCTGTATCCCACCCGTTCTGGAAGTAGATCAGGGCATTTATGCCGATCTCTGATACGGTCGATAGATCTTCAGAGAGTGATTCGATCTCCTTCAGAACCGGCGACAGCTTTATGATCTCAATAAAATCAGTATGATTGTTCTTCCAGAGTATAAGGGATTTCTTGATCTCATCATAAGTTTTTTCGTTTTTCTTATCCGTTTCCAGGTACCTATCTACAAGATTTCTGAATTCCCGCGCTTTTAATGCATCCGGTTTTGCAGCATCTACAACCCGTGTAAGCGGAGAATGCTGTCTGTAATTCCTGTGTCTTCCCCTGTTATATCCTTTCATAGGTTCAATAACATCGATAAGATTCTTTAAAGGTCCCGTATCATAACCCCGGCATAAACGTCTAATGAACATCAGCTGATTCTTGTTATGCAGAAGCCCGTGTTCTTCGAGCTGCAGATCAATAATCTTTAACCTGCGGTACATATCTACCACGTTATCGATATCACCCTGAGACCAGAATCTTTCTGCAATAGCGGCTGTCCTCGGCCAGATTCTCGAGTCAATCGTCTCATGAGATATATACTCTGCCCACATTGTCGCTTCACCTCCTAGAATTAATCCTTTTTCTCTATCCGTCAACGGCGAATCCTCCGGAATAGGATCATTCAGGTAGTGATGATCTGTCGGCCTGATCAGATCAATATAATATCCGTTCGATAGTATAGACTGGTACCCTCTTCTCGCGGCATCGACCATTGCCTGTTTTCCACGCCAAGAATGTATCACTATATTGGTTGGGAGATCAGGTTGAAATATCTCATCCCACCCAACCATTTTCTTATTATATTTTGTCAGCAGTTCAAGTATTCTTTTATTAAAATAACTCTGCAATGCATGATTATCCGGTATATCATTCTGCTCCATGAACCTTCTAATCTCCCAATTTGCATTCCACTGCTTACCGTTGTTTTCATCGCCCCCAATATGAAAATACTCATCCGGGAATAATCCGGTCATCTCCCTGAAGAATCTATCGAGAAAATTATATGTACTTTCTTTTGTCGGGTCCATAGCCGGATCCATTACACCCCATCTTCTGCTGATCTCATAAGGCCCCGGAGCGCTTGCAAGCTCCGGATAACCTACCATCCAGCTTGAAACATGACCGGGCATATCGAACTCAGGCATAACCCGGATCCCCCTGTCATCCGCATATTTTAGTATATCCCTGATCTGATCCTGGGTGTAATAATAGCCGTCAGAACCCATTTCATGCAGTTTTGGAAAAGCCTTGCATTCAACCCTGAAACCCTGGTCTTCGGATAAATGCCAGTGCAGAACATTCAGCTTTACAGCCGCCATAGCATCCAGGTTTCTTTTAATAACATCCACCGGCATAAAATGACGCCCGACATCGATAAGGAGTCCTCTCCAGGCAAAACGCGGTGAGTCCTTTATCACAACCGCATGAAAATAATATCCATCAGCATCTGCATTCAAGAGCTGCAGAAAGGTTTCAAGTCCGCGAAGTGCACCCATATCTGTTTCTGAATCAATAATGATCCCTGATTCGCTTACCGTGAGTGTATAGGATTCATCTTCGTGCAATCTGACTTCACCCACTCTATTACATGTGATCAGAAGATCAGGTGAACTCTCGTTCTTATCAGGTGTAATGAAATCCTGGCGAAAAAACAGTCCTGTTCTGCCCGATAATCTCCTTAATGCCATTGTAGCATATTTATAAAGCCTTGTACCCGCTTCTCCTTTTATTCCGATTGTGAAATCCTCTGCAAGCCTGAATTCCCCTGTTTTGACACTAATTTCTTCCGGCATCGGCATAAGGTCCGGAATCTCTACAATATTCTGACTGCTTACAGGTGATGTCATTATGACTGTTATGAATAATATAATTTGTAAATGAAATGATATAAGATTCATTTGCACACCTCTTAAATTCAGGAGCAGGTTAATAGATTTTCAAATAAGGCGGTAATATGATAATCAGTTAAGAATAATTTGTACTATGGATTATGATTAGGCCTAGCTATTTATTCTCTGTGCTCAGCCTGAGAGCCCTGCTGTGCTTATACAATTCACCAAGTGAAAGTTCTTTAAGATAAACCAGCCCTCTGGTTGCCCTGATGAGAGGACTGGGATTTTCATGAAACCATTTTCTACCGAGGCAAATCTCCATATCCTGGTATTGGTCTACCTGTATCTTCTGGGCTAACTCGGAAAAAGGCCCATCATGCTCATAAGTTGGAAATGATGCGTCCTTCTGAGAGAGGAATGTGCTCATAAATGCACTCTGCATAATAGAAAACATATTTAACGATACAGGAACGAACAGATTAGCTTCTGCCGGGTGAAATCTGTACCATACATTTCTATAACCAAAAACTTTGATTTTCTTGTTACCGGCATTTTTTTCATATTTCTTCAGGGCCTCCGTCAACGCTTGAAGGACCTTGTAATGAGTATCCGGGCCGCTGACCTCCGGATCGAAAGCAGCGGTCAGTACATCGGGTGAAGTTTCTTCGAGAACCTTGATAATAGGAGGTACATCTCTATCGAGGGTA
>JANQEH010000274.1 GCA_028278455.1 bacterium | reverse complement strand
AGTTCCCGGAAGGTCGAATTTCTCGTCCTTTGCTCCCGCCCATTCTCCCTTGAGTTTCACGGAATACAGCACAATGACTATTACACCGACAACCGCCATAATGTAGAAAATGCTCCTCCAGCCGAAATTCTCAGTCAGGAATCCACCGAAAAACGGCCCGACCGACAGGCCGAGGTAAACGGCGGCAACATTGATCCCGAGCGCTCTACCTCTTTCACCGGGCGGGAAGACAGAGGTCAGGATCGCGATGCTTGTACCGAAGATCATGGCGCTTCCCAGCCCCTGCACGACACGGGATGCGATCAGGAATCCGCCCGTGTTAGAGACCGCTGAAAGGATCGATGAAAAGGTATAGATGATCATACCGTACTTGAATATCCTTACCCTGCCGTAAATATCCGCCAGTTTTCCGAATGGGACAAGGAACATTGCGGCGGCAAGGATGAATGATGTCGCAACCCAGCTCAGGAGGACGGCATTCATCGCGAATTCCTCCCCGATAGTGGGAAGGGCGACATTGATCGATGAGCCCATCAGGGGTGTAAGGAATGATCCGAGAGTTGCGACGAGAAGCGCAGCCCTCTTCACATCCTGGGGATATTCATCAGTATGCTGGTTCGGTAATTCGTTGTTCATAAAATATCATGTTTAAATCTACTCAAGGCCCCAGCAGTGAAGACAGAGGTTCTCTAACGGTTTCCCACATGCTTCAGCCAGGTCTTCCGGTTTCGCGAATCCGACGCTGTCCAGCCCGAGGAATTTCTCAACATCCGAGTCTTTCGTCATTCCCATCTTTACTGCAAGTATCTCGCTTTTTTCCTTAGTAGTCTTTCCGTAGGGGCATTTATCCTGCAGGAGCGGACAACCGATCCTTGCATGGACTTCAGTGGCCCCTGCTTCTTTAAGCCGGGGAACATGGCTCTCCTTGGTCTGGGTGCCGCGGACTATCGAATCATCTGTAATAATAACTCTCTTTCCCTTTATTATTTCCGGGATAGGGATCAGCTTGCGTTTAGCTTCGCTGTCACGTTCTTCCTTTGTTCCCTGGGTGAAGCTCCTATCAGCATAATCATATTTTACAAAAATGCGCTGGTGAGGGATCCCGGTTTTATTTGCATATCCAATTGCATATCCTATCCCGGAATTCGGTATTTCAGACACGACATCAGCCTCGGCGGGGTATCTCTCGGCAAGCTTCGCCCCTACCTTATTCCGGAATTCCTCGACTGAAACTCCATCAATTTTCGACGAAGCATTAGCAGTATAAATCCACTCGAAAGTGCCGTATTTAATTGGGGAAAGATCAAGCTGCTTTAATGATGTAAAACCTTTATTGTCTATCATCACTATTTCACCGGGATTCACGTCTCTCTCGATTTCGATTCCGATATTCGGGAATGAACAGGATTCGGAAGCTACTACATAGCTGTCATCGCTTTTACCGAGAATGAGCGGTTTTCTTCCCCAGCCCCGTGCAGCGATTAGTCCCGATTTCGTCAGCAGGATTATCGAATAATCCCCGTTTATTCTCCTGCTGAGCTCTTCAAGACCGTCAACCGGACCTCTAAGGGCAAGGACTTTACCGATGAGCACATTATCGGGAATGAATGTCGGATCATAATATCCTGTAAATGAGTGACCATTCTTGAGAAGCTCTTCTTTGAGGTTTTTAGCGCTTATCACATTTCCATCATAAGCAATGAAAAATTCGCCGAATTTCGATACTTCACTGACCGGCTGTCTGTCGCATGAACTGACAACACCGAGGCCGATCTTACCATCTACTTCTTTGGCTTCTGCAAAGTTTATTTTCTCTCTCAATTTTCCTGCATGCGTCCTGTAGGTCATTTTACCGTTATTAGCGACTGCCCAGCCGCAATATTTCTGTCCTCTATGCTGCAGGTAGGATGTTCCCCAGACGAGGTCTTCGATGCAATTGCGTTTAGAATAGATTCCAAAGATTCCGCTCATATTTCATTCCCTTTTTTAAATAGATGATAGAGTGAGTATGCAATTTATTGTATATAGAACCAGTTTGTAATCATGGAATAAATAGAGGCCCCTGTCCACCCGTCGACCTGATAATAGACAAGACTATTTTACTTAAAAATACAGAGATAATCAAGGTTTAATAAATAATATATCCTGAGATATCATTGATGAAGAAATAGAGGCTGACGCAGCTATTCTTGTGCCAGCCTCGATATTTTTTTATAATGCAGCCTACCTGACAGCTTTCAAAATATACTGTGTGAGCATCTGGAAAGGAGCCATGTGTTTACCGTTTGACATATTGTTGCCTGTCGTTACCATCACAAGCTCAAATCCCGGGACTACAATAATGAACTGACTCCCCCAGCCATTGGCAAAATATCCTTTTACTTCGTTACCGTCAATCTTTCTGCTTACCAGCCACCAGAGATAGCCATAATCTTCATTTTCTACCTGTTTTGTAGTCGATTTTCTGATCCATTCGGATGAAATGACCTGTTTATTGTTCCATTTTCCTTCATTGAGCATCAACAGGCCGATCTTTGCCATATCGCGTGGTCTGAGGCAGAGTGATCCGGAGCATAACGGGTATCCGCTCTGTCTCTTATGTTCCCAATCAAAATCAGAAATACCAAGGGGATCAAAGAGATATTTAACAGCAAATTCATCTGCATGGATGCCGGCAGCTTTTTTAATTATTCCCGGAAATACAGCAAGGTTTGCATTGATGTAGTCAAATTTCGTTCCCGGTTCATGGACAGGTTCTTTCTCGAGTACATCCAGGATGAAGTCGTTCTCCTCGAGATTTTTATCCTGCTCTTCCTGTGTCCATTTCAGTCCGGCGCTCATGCTCAAAAAATGCTGAAGAGTGATCTTTTCCCATTCGGGTGAGAAAACATCGGCATATTCCGGAAAATAGTCTATGACCTTTACCCCGGTATCCTCTATGAGTTTCTGGTCGATCGCTATTCCTGTCAGAATTGAAGTGATACTCTTAGTAACCGATTGTAGACCAATAAGATCGTCTTTCTTATAGCCATTGAAATACTCTTCTAAAACGAGTTCCCCGCCCTTTAATACCAGAAGGGAATTCAGCTCACCGTATTTACCATCCATCGTACTCTTAACTGCTTTTATCAGTCTTTCCTTATCCATATTTACAGATGTTATATCAGCTGTACTTAAGCCATCTCCGGTATCTTCCGGTTTGTTATAAACATAATCGTCCGGATTCGCGCTGCGGGTAGCGCCGGTCCGCTTGAAATTAAAATCCATTGTAGTCCCGTCGCTGAAATACAGTTTGCCTGTAAGGATTTGTTTTTCTAGATCGAATGTACCCTTGTACATTATGTTGGCTTCCGGATTCGAATTGAATTCAATTTCAGGTTCCTTATAGACAATGTCAAAGAACTTCTGCCTCGGATACTTGAAGCTGTCTCTGTAAGAATCGGCATATCCGATGATTTTACCGCTCTTATCTTTCGCGAACGTGAAAATGTATTTATCTTTATGTCCGTTTTCAATACCTTCCCGGGTCCATTCACCCTCTATTGAATTCGGATCGATTTCTTTAGGGATATCCTGAGATACAGCGCAATTAAGCGCGAGAAATAAGCTGAAAATCAGTGTCAGCAGCAATGTATTTTTTTGAGAAAACATACCTTACCTCATATATTAATTAGTGAGTTGTATAGAATTATTTCGTTATGTCTATCCTGTTAAAATGCCCGGTATATACAACCTGTTTTTTTCAACCGGAAGAAACGCTTTTTTTCAGTCGGCTTCTGAGAAAAAACCAGATGATAAATGACAGGATGGAGATGAATAATCCAGCCAGTGCGGAGATCAAGGATTGTTGATATCCGGCAACTAATATCCCGGGAGAAACCTCTGTAGCTTGCAGGATCACGCTCATGGCTCTGTATAGACCGACGAACTTTCCTAAAAAACCGAGGAGAAGACATATTAATCCCCAGAAAAGGATAGAATTAACGGAATTTTCATAAGGAATAAGATCCAGGTCATTCTTTTTGAAGACCACGATGATCATCCTGATTGAAAGGGTCATTATAACCGCAAAAAGAAGGATAAGCAGATAGATTATAGGACCGCCTGTATGTATGATATTCATATTTTTGACTCCTTTTATATAAAAGTACCTTATGCTTGTTCACCAAACAAGTGTTGAATATTTGCCTGTTCTATTTTATGGACTGCTCTTATTAATATGAACCAGAAAAGCCCGGATAGCATACTAATGAACAGGCTGGTCATAACCATAGATGAACATTTTAAGAACCATTCAGCTATATACTGTAATGAAATATCACTAGCCGGGAGTAATACAGCTGAAAACAGTATAGTGTCTATAGTAAGGGCATACTCTCCCGTTTGCAAAAGTTCAATAAGATATCCTGATATACCAAGAATAAGGCTTGCACCACTAAGTATCAGAATGGGAATGATTCCCGACCTGAGAGTCCTGATACCGTGGTCCTTTTTTATATATAGAGAATAAAATTTTCTGAGATACAAAAACATCGCGGTAAGTCCTGTCCCGACCACCGGGTATATGAAAATGCTCGATCTCCGGAAGAAATCTGTGGTAAAAAACTCATTTCCAGACAAAATAGTTATAGTAAGGAAAGTCATCAGAAGAATAGCTTTTTCCCATCGTGCCTGCGCCTGTTTTGTCAATCTATAAACGAGTTTATCATAAAATGTCTGGTGAACCTGCTTCAATTCAGATATTGCTTCATCCGAAAACATGAATCTATCTTCCACCTTTCTTACAGCATCATTTTCAGTTAATCCACACTCTCTCAGGTAGCTGTAGAAATCACCCATATCCGCAGCAAGCTCGAGAAGGATGCGGGATTTGGCAGGCTGAGGCAGGTCAAGTTTTTTTTCGATATTGCTTAATAACGAACTGAAGCGATTCATTTTATTCTTCTCCGATAATATTGAACAGGGATTCAAAAAACAATTTCCAGCTATGATTATGACGCATCCCGTATTTTCTTCCCTTAGCGCTGAGTCGATAGTATTTTCTTTTTCGTTTGGGGCCTTCCTGCTTCCAGATTCCTTTAATAAGACCTTCTTTTTCAAGTTTGTGGAGTATAGGATATAATGTGCCGTGGTTGAACTTGAACATACCTCTGCTATTTTGCTCGATCTCAAGTGCAAGCTGATAACCATGTTTCTTTTCGTGCCTGAGAATCGAAAGAATAAGAGACTCATTCAGGCTCTTTGTAAGATTCGGAATATCTAAGCTGAAATTATCCATAAGGTCCCGGGTGTTATATAGATGTAATATATATAGAAAATCTATATATAGAACAAATATATATAACGGGAGTAGGAATGTCAACACTTATTTTAGTTATACCAGTTAAATACAAGATTTTTAGACTGAGCAATTGATCCCGGTAGGTGAATATTATCTTTCTGATTGAGCTATTTCAATTTAAACTCAAACATCCCGGAACTTTTTTATAGCAATTATTAGTAAAATAAATTAATTTACTGTATTTATATTCTATTTTATCCGGACAAATATGTGCTGCCTTTAGACATTGTCAATTTTATAAATATCTGCGGTGCATCGGTAGGTGTTTTTCTTACACTGGTAATCATAGGTAAAAAAAAGGCCGACCGAAGCGTAAAGGTTATTTTAGCGCTGCTGTTGTCTTTCCTTTCTTTGGCAATAATCTCAACGATCGGTTATAGTGAAGAAAATGTTTCAAGAGCATATATCCTTTTCGGCCCGTGTGGTCCCTGCCTGCTTGTTATCGGTCCCCTGGTTTATTTTTATATAAAAGCTCTTATCGACAGGAATTTTACTATAAAAAAGAGTTACATTTTTCATTTTATGCCTTTCATTGTTAACATGTTGTACAGTCTTTCTATGAGTTATATTTTCCGGGAGAGATTCGGTGAAATCGCGCAGAATCCAGATACAATCCAATATTATATCAGCATGGGTTTTGTGGGACTCAGGCTGCCCCATCTGACCTTTTATTTGATCTCTGCAACTGTTTTACTAAGGAACTATAGAAGAAGTATTGTAAAATCGATCCCGGATGCTGAGCAGAATAAGCTCGGGTGGCTTGGATTTCTGATTATTGCATTTTCCACATTGATTGTCAATAATATCCTGTGTTCATTTATGCACAGACTGGTCTCTAATTTTGCTGAGCAATACATATATATATACAACTCATGGATGACAATTCTTTTGATCTTCCTGGGATATAAGGGACTTGTCCAACCTGATATATTCTCCAGTAACGGGACAAACGGATTAAACGAGAAATACAAGAATTCTCCCCTTACTAAAGAACTGTCTGAAAAATACTTGAAGAAATTGCTGGATTGCATGAAAGATGAAAGGCCTTTCACAGACAGTGCTTTGACCTTGAGTTCACTGGCTGAAAGACTATCTATTCCTGCACGATACCTATCCCAGATAATCAATGAAAATCTTGATCAGAACTTTCTGGATTTCGTCAACAGGTATAGAGTCGAAGAGGCGAAGAAACAATTGATTTCGGAGGAGAACAAGAATTATACTATCCTAGGTATAGCCTTCGATGTAGGATTCAATTCCAAGTCTACATTCAATACAGTGTTTAAAAAATATACAAGTATGTCTCCTTCTCAGTACCTTAGATCCTGTAAGAATTAATTCCCACCGGATTTCTATTCTAAAAGTTTGTAAAATATTAGCCTAAACTGGTTCAGATTCATGTTTTCGGGCGTATGTACCCGGAATAATAGACATATTAATACGTAAAAGTACCATGAAGGCAACTGAACATATAAGGGAGGCTGATATGGATAATATAAGCAGAAGAAGTTTTTTAGTCCGTTCATCATCTGCGGTTCTCGGGGCTGGTTTACTTATGGATCCAAAATTCGGTCCAAATGATCTCTTCAAAGAAAGAAGCAGGGTAGTTGAAGTGATGCATCAGGGAGCTGTAATGGAAAAGCGCAGAATCGACGAAAGTATCGTCCGCGATATGTTGCGGGGCGGGATGGAAGAATTTACGGGATCAAAAAATCCCTGGGCCGGTTTCTTCAATAAAAATGACCGTATCGGTCTAAAGATCAATACTCTTGGCAGACCGTTACTGTACACACATCACGAATTGATCAATTCAGTGACTTCTGAACTGATAGAATTTGGGATCAAAGAAAACAATATTATCATATGGGATTATCCCGAGAGACATATGTCGACTGCAGATTTTATATTAAATACCTCTGAAAAGGGCATAAAATGTTACGGTAGTTTTATTGCGGGGACATCACCCTTTGATGATACAGCAAGATTCGATCCCGATGTGCTGTTTGAATCGGAGAATGATACCGCGGAGCGAAGACATGAAAACAGAAATTATTCCATGATATCTTCAATACTAACCCGTGACTGTGATAAAATAATTAATATGCCCATCCTCAAACACCATAGTATCACCGGTGTGACACTTTGCCTTAAGAATATAGGGTATGGGGTTACAAATAACAACACCAGATTTCATGATAATCCGTATATCGGGAATTTTATCGCAGATGTGAATTCCATGCCTGAAGTCAGAAATAAAATTGTACTGAACATTGTAGACGGTCTTGAAGCGTGCTATGAAAACGGGCCTGTACCTCTCGACACTTTTCACTTATTCACACCGAAGAAAATCTGGATCAGCACAGATCCTGTAGCTCTTGATACAATTGGATATGATATCGTTAACAATGAGAGAAAGCGCAGGAAATTTCATTCTCTTGAAAAAGGTGGGTATGCAATAGATCATATACCTGTTGCGGCCCGAAAAGGTCTCGGGACGGATGATTTAAGTATGGTTGATATTAAAAGAGTAATAATGGACTAAAAAGTTGGTTGGAATTCTGGAAGGAAATATGATGTATCTTTTTAAAGCAGTAGTTCTTTTTTTGTTCAATTTTATATTTTATTTATTTCCCTCTCTGATTGAAGCGCAGGAGAAAGTATACTTTACTAAGAGATTTGTTTCAGAGTCTCCCGTTATAGACGGGATAATAGATGACACAGCGTGGGATGAAGTTGATTGGGGTGGAAACTATATACAGCAGTCACCTAATCTTGGTATGGAGACTATGTTTGATACAAGGTTCAAAATTATATATGACGATAACTTTATTTATGCTGCTTTGAGAGCTTTCGATAATGAACCTGATAGAATTGTTGACAGGCTGACAAGGCGTGATGATAATGTCCATGAATCAGAACTCCTGGAAATTGTATTTGACAGTTTCGGTGATAACAGGACAGGATACCATTTTGCTGTGAATGCTGCGGGAGTAAAAAGAGACATCTTCTGGTCTGAATACGGCAGTGTCATGGATGAATCGTGGGATCCTATTTACGATGCAAAGGTATCAATTGATTCCCTGGGGTGGTCTGCTGAATTCAGAATACCATTCACACAGCTGAGATTTGAAGACAATGATGAAAAGGATTGGGGGCTTGTTTTATTCAGAAATATTTATCGCGAGCAGACATGGTATACCTGGAAAATTTGCCCTCCTGATTTCAATATCTGGCTGACTGATCCAGGTAAACTAAAGGGGATCAGTGGAATCAAACCTAAGAGACAGTTTGAGCTGATGCCGTATTCAATTGTCAAATCTGATTTCTTTAAGAGAAAAGTCGGTTCGCATGATCGAAGATTCAAGAACAATGATATTGCTGCAGGCTTTGACGGCAAGATCGGGATTACAAACGGTCTAACTTTGGATTTTTCGATCAATCCCGATTTTGGTCAGGTTGAATCGGACCCTTCTGTAATAAATCTGACTTCATTTGAGACCTTCCTCGAGGAAAAACGCCCGCTGTTTATCGAAGGGAAGGATATCTTCTATTATCCTATTGGCGCTCTACCCGATGAGCGGTTATTTTATACAAGAAGGATTGGACAGACTCCTCGTTATTCTCCTGACCTTGATGATGAGGAAACTTTCTCTAAACCCGATTATACATCAATTATTGGAGCAGCAAAACTTACCGGAAAGACCGCAAATGGCTGGCTTGTAGGGATTTTTGATGCTGTAACCTCGTCAGAAAACGGCTCCATAGAAACTGATGGCGATTCCAGGAATGTAATTGCCGAGCCGATAACTAATTATTTTGTGGGAAGTCTGAAAAAACCGGTGAACGGCGGCAATACTGTACTTGGTGGTGTTATAACATCTCTGAAAAGAAATACAGACAAGAAATATCATAAGGAGCTTGTAAATACATCATTGGCCGGTTTATTTGATCTGCAGCAATTCTGGAGAGATAGAAAATATTTTCTTAAATTGAAAACTGGTTTTTCACACCTTCAAGGTACTAAAGAAGCGATTCTGGAAGTACAGACTTCTCACCCCCATGATTTCCAGAGGGATAATTTCAGTACAGCATCTGTAGATTCGGGCAGAACCTCTCTTACCGGGTATAATGGTTTATTTCAGATTGGTAAAAACATCGTAGGTAAAGATGTATGGAAATACGACCTGTTAATAAACTGGATTTCTCCGGGGTATGACGTAAACGAAATGGGTTATCTCAATAGAACGGATTTTATTCATGAAGAACTTAACCTGGGATATGATCTTTTAACTCAGGTCAGTATATTCAATGACCTGAATCTTTCTTTAAAACAGGTAAACGAATTTATGTTTGATGGAAAGAGGATAGCTTCTTACATAGCATTCAACAGCTATTTCAGATTTAGGAACAACTGGGAGTTAAGTCTGCTGTACTGGCAGACAATTGGGGATTTTTACAGGGTATGGTGGCTTCATGGTGGCCCGGCGCTAAGGTCGCCTTCCTATCATAATCAAAGAATTGAATTTAAAACCAGTGCACAAAAAAATATCCAGTTTACTTTTGAAGGTATTTCAAGAATTGACGCTAACGATTGGGGTGAGAATTTCACTTTTACTCCCGGGTTAATCCTGCGTCCACTAAAGAATTTAAACTTAAGCATTCAAACTCAATTTCAATCTGTGAAAAATAAACAGCAGTATATAGAACATATAGATAATGGTTTCAACCGTTATATACTGGGTGATCTTGATCAAAAGACCATTGGTATTACCCTGAGAACTAATTTCTGCATAACACCTGAAATGTCATTGCAGTTATACGCTCAGCCCTTTGTTTCTAACCAGAAGTATAATAATTTTAAAAAGCTGATCGATCCGGTAAATAGTGATTTCAGTAAAAGATTTACTTATTATGATGATTCCCAGTATAGATATGATGCAGTAGATGAATCTTACCATTTTGATGAAGATCTGGACGGGATTATTGACTACTCGATTGATGATCCGGATTTCAATCTTATCGAATTCAATTCAAACCTTGTTTACAGATGGGAATACAGCCCGGGATCAGTACTGTATATCACTTGGTCACAAAATAGATACATGAAGTATACTCAGGGAAAATACTCGTTCAATGATAGCTTTAAGAACATGTGGAGTGACTATCCGGGGAATCTGTTTCTGATAAAACTCAGCTATTGGTTCTCTGTATAACCTGAGATAATCTGATTATTGAATCAGAGATTTAATCCTCAAAAACAACACCGTCATCTTTAATGAAAACAGGGATAGTCATTTGGGAATTTTTAAAAAAAATGAACGCTGAAATAGAAACTTTTGTTATAATTCTATATTAAATAGTAAGATATTTTTCTTCGGGAGATGTAGATGGCAGAGAAGAATTATAAAATTATAATGGAAAAACTGAAAGAACTCGGAACTGCTCAGAACAGGAAGGTCTTTGCCAAACATGGAGTCGGTAAGGATTTCTATGGGGTGAGTTTTGCTAACCTTGAAATTCTCAGGAAAGAAATTAAGCGGGACCATGCCCTGGCAATGAAGCTATGGGGATCCGGGAATACTGATGCGAGATTTCTGGCAACAATGATAGCCGATCCTTCACAGCTATCACCCGATCAATTGGAGGAATGGCTTGATGATATTGATTTTCATATCCTGACGGTTCTCTTTGTAAAAAATATTGTCAGTAAATCTGATTTTGCGAAGTCTAAACTTGAAAAATGGATAAGGTCGGATGATGAAATCACAGGACAGGCCGGTTGGAACATCCTGGCAAATATTGCGCTGGATAGTAATGATCTGAGCGATGGATATCTGTCAGACCTGATTTCTAAGATTGAAAAAGATATTCACAGCTCAAAAAATAGAACAAGGTATTCTATGAATAATGCGCTAATTTCAATCGGTATAAGAAATGAAAATCTGGAAAAACTCGCAACAGAAGCGGCAAGAAGGATCGGAAAAGTTGAAGTCGATCATGGCGATACATCATGCAAGACTCCTGACGCAGTGGAGTACATAAAAAAGGCCCGAAAAAGAAAGAAAAAATAAATATTTCGGTGGCTCCGGGTTTTAATCCCTCAAAATTCTTGCTTGAAACACTTGTTTTTATTGTTCCTCTTCATTAAGTTCTAAGATTAATCAATATTTTATGAACTTTTTAATCAGAGTAATTCTCGGCGTATTAATACATAAAACATCTTGATTGAACGAAGATCAAAAATCGACGGTCTGTACGAAAAGATCGCAAATGAAGAAGACGCAAGAGTATGCAAAGATATCAGTGATGATGCCTGCAAATATGTACCTGTAAACTTTTTTTACCAGATCATTGCCAATACATTGATGAAATTCGGTGACGCTCTGAGCAGCCCGAAAACAGTTCTGGCATGGCTGATAACATATGTCAACGCCCCTGTCTTTTTTATCGGACTGCTTGTTCCGATTCGAGAGTCG
>JANQEH010000253.1 GCA_028278455.1 bacterium | reverse complement strand
AGATCGAGGATCGTTACGTTTGCGCCCATTCCTGCTGCCATCATAGCTGCGTTGGTTCCGACGATTCCGCCGCCTATTATCATAACGCTTGCAGGGGTTACACCGGGAACACCACCCAGAAGTACACCTCTGCCGCCCCATTTTTTCTCGAGGCTATGCGCGCCGACCTGGATCGCCATTCTACCGGCAACTTCACTCATCGGGATTAGTAGAGGAAGTGATCCGTCAGCTTTCTGGACTGTCTCATAAGCAACTGTAGTGGACTTTGTTTTGATCATTGCTTCAGTCAGCTCTCTGCTGGCTGCGTAATGAAAATATGTAAATACTGTATGATCTTCTGTGATCAGATCATATTCTGCGGGTAACGGCTCTTTTACCTTCAGAATCATTTCTGCTGTATCGAAAACTTCCTTTGCCGTTCCGAGGATCTTAGCACCAGCTTTTTCATACATATCGTCTGTAAATCCGCTGCCTTCACCTGCGGTATGCTGAACATATACTTCATGTCCTTTTTCCGATAATACCTTTGCTCCTACCGGTAATAATGCGACACGGTATTCCTGAGTCTTGATTTCCTTGAGTACTCCGATCTTCATGTTCCAACTCCTGTATAACTATTATTTTGTCTATATTATTATCGATATTACCCGGTATAATTTACTTTTAGTAAACTCTGTAGTATAATGCTTTTCAACGACTTAAGCAAATTATTTTTTAACTATTTTAAAGGATATTGTTAATTGGGAGCTATAATTGTAGTAAACAGCTCCCCTTCCAGGATATCTGAAGCGAGTTTTCTGATGTCTCCCTGTGTAATGCTGTTAATATCAGCAATTACGTTCTTAAGTTCAACATATTTCTTAAGATAGATCTCCATTTTAGCAAGGCGGTTCATCCTGCTCTGGGTACTTTCAAGTCCGAGCATCAGGTTGCCCTTCAGCTGTGACTTAAGCCTTTCCAGTTCCTTATCCGGTATATTTTCTTGTATAATTGTTTCAAATTCCTTTTTTATTAAATCCTGAGACAGTTCAATATTCTTCTTCTCAACTCCGCAATAAACGCCGAAAAGCCCCGTATCCGAGTAGAAATCGATAAACGAGAACACTGAATATGCTACTCCCTGATCCTCTCTTAGTTTCTGAAATAATCTCGAACTCATTCCTCCACCAAGGAGTGAATGAAGGACCAGCAGCCCGTACTTCTCATTTGAGCTGTAAGATAATGCCCTGTTTCCAGTACATATATGCGCCTGATTGATGCTCATTCTGTGAATATTTTTACCCGGTTTACCTGATGAATAATCTGCCTCGATCTCAAAAGAATTACCTTCCGGGAGTTCAAAGTATCTCTGGACATATTCTACCAGCTTGTCATGATCGACATTGCCTGCAACTGCAACAACTACTCTGTTTGAAATATAATTATCTTTAAGATAACCCTGTATATCATTATGACTCAATGACATAACACTATTTTTCGTACCAAGTATTGATAAAGATAGAGGGTGACTTTTAAATACATTTTTACTGAAATAGTCCAGGACTTTTTCGTCGGGAATATCATCCAGACTGGTTATTTCTTCGAGGATTATCGACTTCTCTTTTTCGATATCATCCTTTTTATTGAGAGGATTGCATACGAGGTCTGCCAAAACATCCACAGCCAGTTCCAGGTGCTCATCGAGCGCATGTGCATAAAAGCACGTATACTCCTTACCGGTGAACGCATTCAGAATCCCTCCAACTGCTTCCAGTGATTCGGCAATCTGGAGTGTATTTCGGTTCTTAGTGCCCTTGAAGGCAAGGTGCTCCAGGAAATGACTGATACCGTTGATCTCAGGATCTTCTTCTCTTGAACCTGTGTTTATCCAGACACCAACGGCAACAGATTTCACATGCGGCATATACTCGGAGACTACCCGCAATCCTCCGGGCAATACTGTTTTAGTAACTTCAGACGGCATATATTAATGTTCTAAAAAGGAAAGCATTCCGATCTAATTAATATGTTTCGCAGTCAAATCAACCTTTCCCTGCGGATCGATACGTTTCACCTTCACCCGCACTTCCTGTCCCATCTTTAATTTATCGGTAACTTTTGCAATTCTTTGATCGGAAATTTGAGAAATATGCAAAAGACCGTCTTTTCCGGGGAGGATTTCCACAAATGCACCGAAATCTGTAATCTTTTTTACTATTCCGTCATAAATTTTACCGACTTCCGGTACTTCGGTCATTTTATCTATCATCGCTTTTGCTTTTTCGGCGCTTCCATGCCCTTCACCGGCAATGAAAACGGTACCGTCATCTTCGATCCATATCTTGGTATCGGTCTTTTCCTGCAGTTCACGAATCATCTTCCCACCCGGTCCGATAACCATGCCTATATTATCGACATCTACCGTGAATTTCATCATACTCGGTGCATATTTCGAAAGCTCTTTTCTCGGTGTATCGATAGCTTTGTTCATTTCACCAAGTATATGATCAATACCATCTCGTGCCTGTTGTATGGCTTTTTTCATGATCTCGATCGATATACCCTTTATCTTGATATCCATCTGGACAGCAGTAAAACCGTCTTTCGAACCGGCTACTTTGAAATCCATATCACCAAGATGATCCTCATCACCGAGTATATCTGAAAGAACGAAGAATTCATCTTCTTCCTTGATCAGCCCCATTGCGATACCCGCAGACTGTTTTTTGATAGTAACACCGGCATCCATCATTGCCAGTGAACCAGCGCAGACTGTAGCCATGGATGATGATCCGTTAGACTCAAGTATATCTGATTCGATCCTGATCGTATAGGGAAATTCCTCTGTGCTGGGAATAGCATACCGCAGGGCTTTCCATGCAAGCTTACCATGACCGATCTCTCTCCTGCCCGGCCCCCGTGGAACTCTTGCCTCACCAACGGAAAATGCAGGAAAATTGTAATGCAGGATATAGTTACTGTAATGAGAATCCTCAAGACCCTCAATTTTCTGTTCATCTTCTTTTGTACCGAGTGTAACCACAGTAAGGCTCTGGGTTTCACCTCTTGTAAAAAGTGCAGATCCATGAGTTCTCGGAAGAACGCCAAGTTCAATGGATATCGGTCTGACATCAGTATAGCTCCTTCCATCGAGTCTCTTCTTTTCCTTTATGATAAGATCGCGTATCATTTCTTTTTGCAGCTCTTTATATACAAGGTATATCTCTTTTTCCATTTCAGGAAATTCTTCTTCGAGCTGCTCAGTTACGAAAGCAACGCCTTCATCGATTTTTTCATACCTCGGCATTTTTTCCTTCTCATTCATCGCTTCCCTGATCTTAGGTTCTGCAAGTTCTCTAACACGTTTATCAAGCTCAGGATCGATTTCTTTCGGAGAAAGCGGTTTTTTCTCTTTACCTGCTTCCTTATGGAGTTCGTCAATAATAGTTACCATTTTCTTAATGTTCTCATGGGCAAACTCCAGTGCTTCAGTAAGTTCGTCTTCCGATATCTCAACCGACACACCTTCTACCATTACGATCGAGTCTTTAGTCCCGGCTACTGTAATATCCATTTTAGATTCCGGAAGCTGCTGAAATGTTGGATTTACAATCAATTCACCGTTTATCTTACCTACCCTTACCGCTCCTATTGAAGCCTCGAAAGGTACATCAGAAACCATAAGCGAAGCAGAAGCTCCTATAATACCAAGGATATCAGAATCGTTTTCCTTATCAGAGGACATCACAGTTACATTTATAATTGTCTCATATTTAAAATCCTCGTTAAACAGCGCTCTAACAGGACGATCGATCAGTCTCGAGCTCAATGTTTCTTTTTCTGTCGGTCTGCCTTCTCTCTTGAAAAATCCTCCGGGAACCTTACCTGCTGCTGAGAATTTTTCCCTGTAATCAACCATTAACGGTGCGAAATCTTTATCTTCTACCGGTTTAGCCGATGTTGCTACTGCTACTAAAACAACCGTTTCTCCATACTGTACTAATACGGAACCGCCTGCCTGTTTTGCTACTCTTCCTGTTTCAATAGAAAGTTCACGGTCTCCAATGACCGCACTTTTTGTGATTTTCATTTTCTTTTTCCTATTTAGTTTTTCTCTTCCAAAATATCTTCAATCGGAACGACCATCCTTTCCTTACTACTGTTGTCGATCAGACAGAGTTGGTTCCTGGTAACACTGAAGAAATAGCTTTGTCTATCGTTAAGCTGTTTACCTATCTGTATTCTCAGGATTTCTGAACCTTCGCTCTTTAAGACAATGTCAGCTTCCGGTGGATCAAGTCCGTATTTCTGCCGGCTGACTCCTCTTTCAGTTATAAATGCTTTAGCTTTGATCCAGAAAAACTCATCGATCATCCCATCGATCTTGAATTTTTTGGCTTTCTTTCGCTCAGGAGATTCCATATACCATTGATCAGATGTATCTTCTTTCATAAGAACATACATTTGATCAGGCAGTGATATCTCCATGGCATCAATTATGTCTTTTTCAAAACTGGTGATCCTTTTATCTCTGAGACTGAACAGGTTCTGAGTAAGCATATTAACGTCTGCGCTGTCAATTTCAAAGACTGCATCCCTGTCATCTACTTTTACATAGTAACGGCCCTGCACCGGATCACCTATTGATACGGTTCTAGCTTCAGAACCTTCCCCCGAGTAAACCTCCACAACTGCTGCAGGATTATCGAGCCCGTATTCTCCGAGTCCTGACGGATTTTCATCCGCAAACAGCTTAATATCTGCAGTGAATAGTTTATCAAGAACAATACCCACCCTTCCGTTGTCAGCATTTGTCTCAATGGGAGACTCGATCTTCCATTCGGTCGAACCGGGTTCTTTCTTACTGATTGTAATTTCCTGTCCATGCTCCCTGACTATGAACCTGTCGACATCCTTCCTTTCCGAGTGCATTACCTTTTTATACCTGAAATTAATCAGGGGTTCTCTTAGTTTGGAATGGAGCGATGAATTAGTCAGGTATACCTCAGGAGAATCCTCGAGTTTTGCATAGATATGAGATTCTGTAGGATTCTTATCCCCAATTACAAGCGTCTTCTCCATGCCGTCTAAAAAGGTGATCTTCATTCTGGGTGCAGAACTTCCGAGACCGTATCTATCAAGATTTTCCCCGGTTTCGGTTACCAGATTCTCATTCTTTGCCGATTTAAAAAGACTTATGGTCGAGCTGACAGTTGAATTATGCGCTTTATAATTCACAGGCTCAGTCAGCCACCAGTCTTCACCTCTCTTTTCACAGGTAAAGGAAGAGTCGCCTCTAATGACATTAAGTTCATTTACACTGTCGAAATCAAAAATAAAAATAAGATCTTTGTTCTTTTCTTCTTCAAGTCTCTTTTCCTCACCTACGATTTCAACGAAGTATACATAGGCAGCCAGAGCCAGAAAAAGAATCCCGATAATATAAGTGCTTTTAAACTTCATAATAGAACGAAATCCTGTATTATAGTTTTCTTCTGCGTACATATACCATTATCCCGGAAACCACAAAAAGTGCCGGGATAATAAACACGGTTAAATACATGACCTGCTTTGCCTGTCCGGCAGTCATATTGATCCTTCTGTCTGTTGGGCTCTTTGGCGGTATTGCAACGAGATCTTCTTCCTCAGCCAGCCAATTCAGAACATTCATGAAAAGGGCGCTGTTTCTCGGATCGGCATAGGCGTTTGACGAAAAATCCGAATCTCCGAATAAAACCATCGCACCCTGAGTCGGTTCGGTTTCAGTACCTTCATTAGAATCAACAGTTTTTGTGAGAACAACGGCTATATTGACCGGACCCTGCAGATCTTTGCCTTCATCAAATCCTACCTGGATTCCTTCCTGTGATCCCCCAGTTGCGGTGCGCTGAAAATCTACCTCTCCCCAGCTATTCTGCGTGGTACGTACTAAATATTGTGCAGAAATACCTTCAGGAAGGTCTTCCTTCGGTGTCACAGACCGGGCGCCGGGATAAAATGTATTCATATTGAAGTCCTGCGTTATCGGATGTGTTCCATAATCGGTTGCCAAAGGTATATTTGGTCCCATACCGAATAACTGTCCAACTCCAGAGGCATCTATTACCAGGTCATCACCGACTGTAATTCCCCAGCTGTCGAAATATTCACTCAATCCAGGTGCAGGATGAGGATCTACAAGGAAGAATGCCTTCCCTCCACCATTTATAAAGGCTGTAATAGTCTCAAGTTCAACAGGGAACATATCTGTCTTCGGGCCATTAATGATCAGCAGGCTGCAGTTTTCAGGAATCGTTTTTTCTCTTGCAAGATTCAACTCGAGAAGATCGTAATTCTGATCGATGATCATCTGCTTGATCTTAGTGAAACCCAGGCGCTCAGCATCCTCAAGTCCATGCTCACCGTGGCCGGAAAGGTAATAAATCACTTTTTTTCCTTCCCGAGATACTTTTATCAGTGCATTTGTAACGATCTGTTCGGCATTTTGAAAGTTAAAACTTTCCAGCTTTTCAGTTTTTCCACGGCTCTCAAGAATAATTGTTGCATACTTGGTTACTCCGTAATTCTTGGCTATACCGGGCTTCTTATCAGGATCCACATTCTGATAAATGATCTTGCCGGAATGATATTTATAATCATCTATCATCGTCTCTATGGCAGTTGCATTTGAAGTTTTGAAGAATGACGTAATTACTACATCTTCTTCAAGATTTTCGAGGACTCTGACTGACTGAGGCGACAGTGTATTGATCTTAGATTCTGTAAAATCGTGACGGTAATTCCTTTTTGAACCTACAAAATTAATCAGTGAGACAATTGCAAGTACCAGTACCGAGGCAATGATGGCATTACTCAGGTGCTGGGTGAACCTCGCCTGTAAAGCTTTCTTCAGCATTTCAAGGTTAAAATAGCAGAATGCTCCTATGAAGATTAAGCCTGATACCAGGAGTATTTTTGTCGGAGTAGTCAGAATTCCGCCTGTTATATAGTTTAGTATACCCATTACCAGCAGGAGAAGCCCAGCAAATCCGATATATTGTTTTATTTTATCTAACATAATCATACCCTCCACCTTATTGATTCAACTGACCTGAACGTAAGATAGAGACCGAAGAATGCAAAACTTATATAGAATAATATATGTTTGGTATCGATAATTCCCCTGGTGAAATCATTATAATGATTAATGATTGAAAGGTAATTGATCACCTCGGCAAACTTCGGACCTGCAAATGAAGACATCCAGCCTATAGTCCACATAAGTAAATATATTCCGAATGTTACTGCCGCTGCGATAATCTGGTTTTCTGTCAATGATGAGATCAGCAGGCCGACAGCCATCAGACTTGCCCCCAGGAAGAATAAACCCACGTAAGCTGTAATTATGGGGTAAAGCTCGGGATTCCCATAAATACCGATTATTACAAAATAGAATATTGTGGGCAGCAGCATAATAACAAATAAAGCAAGAGCTGCCAGGTATTTCCCGAGTATGGTTTGTACAGTGGTTAACGGGGAAGTCATCAAAAGCTCGATTGTCATGGTCTTTTTCTCTTCAGCAAAAAGTCTCATAGTTATCATCGGGAGCATAAAAAGCAGAATGATACTGAAATTATGAAAAAGCGGCATGATCACGAATTCATTCACGTTGACAGGCGGTGGCATCTGCCTGTAATACTGCGCCTGCATCATCATGTTCATCATATAATCAAGAAAAACCGAGATATTGGCATAAAAAAAGTATCCCGTTATTACGAGGAACATGGTCAATACCACATATGCTATCGGAGATAAAAAATAAGATTTGAATTCTCTAAGAAAAAGTGCTATAATATTTTTCAATTCTATACCTCTTCTTCTTTAGTTGTTAATTGCAGGAATATCTCTTCAAGGCTCATACCAAATGCCCTGAGTTCAAACAGGTCCCAGTTATTCTGAAATATCGTCCGGGATATATCCTTGCGGACATCTATTTCCACTTCACTCTCAATAAGGAATCCAAAATGTCCATCGGCTACCTTGTCTTCCGACACATCGATGATCCCGGGAATATCCCTGAGAGATTTTGATATTTCATCTTTGGGGCCGCTCACTTCGACGTAAAGCTTCTCCACACCCTTGAGTTTCTTATCCAGGTTGGCGGGGCTGTCCTGCGCTATTATCTTACCTTCGTTTATGATAAGAACACGCTCGCAAAGCAGTGTTGCCTCAGGTAGGATATGAGTGCTCAAGATAACAGTATGGTCACCAGACAGGTTCTTTATCAGTTCCCTGACTTCGATGATCTGCTTAGGATCCAGTCCTGAAGTCGGTTCATCCAGAATCAGTATCGGCGGGTTATGGATCATAGCCTGAGCAAGTCCAACTCTCTGCTTATAGCCTTTGGAAAGCTTGCCGGTGAGTCTGTTCTTCATATGTGTAACGTTGACCTTATCCATAACTTCCTCAACGCGTTTGGAAATTTCATTCCATGCGATCCCTTTAATACGCGCAACGAACTCCAGGTAATCCTTTACTGTCATTTCATAGTATAGAGGTGGAGATTCCGGCAGATAACCGATATTTCTTCTCGCCTCGAGTGATTTCTCAAAAATATCGAATCCGGCGACACTTGCGGTGCCTCTCGTTGCGGGGAGGAATCCCGTTAAAATACGCATTGTTGTTGTCTTACCGGCACCATTAGGCCCCAGGAAACCAAGGACCTCGCCCTTAGTGACTTCAAATTCGATGTCGAATAGAACCTGTTTGTTGCCAAACTCCTTTGATATTTTCTCTACTCGAATCATTATTGAACACCTCTTTTAACGAATTTTCAGTTCTGTTTTTAACCAGCGAAATCTCTCAATATCTTTCTTCATCAGATATCTCAAAAGACGTTTGCGCTGTCCTACCAGCTTCAGCAGTCCCAAACGAGAATGATTATCTTTGGGATGAATTTTAAAATGAGATGTAAGATGAGCTATCCTGTGAGTCAGGATCGCTATCTGGACTTCGGATGAGCCTGTATCGCCTTCACCCTTACCGTACTTCTCTACGATGCCCGGTATTTCATCTTTGATGTAATCCATTAATATACCTCTATTTTTTACTTTATTGCATTATCTTCGAAATAATTTCTGCTATAATCCACATCAGTATCAATAGCATTCTTCAACTCTTCAATACTTGCGAACTTTTTTTCACCTCTGATATGCTTTAGAAAATCCACTTTCACGACTTTACCATATATGTCTTCATTGAAATCCAGCAGGTGAACCTCAAGAGTAATATTATGCTCATTAAAAGTTGGTTTCTGACCGATATTCATCACGCCATTAAATCTACTGTCGTCGATTAAAACACTTACTATATATACTCCATTCGCAGGGGTGCACTTATTCCTGCTTTCTACCTCAATATTTGCCGTCGGAAAGTTCATTTTTCTGCCTCTTCCTACACCTTCTACAACCTTACCTGTTACCCTGTACGGCCTGCCCAGAAGAGAGTGCGCCTTCTCGACATTTCCTTCTGAAAGGCGATTACGGATTCTTGTACTTGAGACTTTACCGCGGTCATCATCAATTGATTCCTGAACTTCTACACCAAAATTCCTTGTCTTACCGAATTCCCTGAGTGAATCTATATCACCTTCCCGGTTTTTTCCGAAAGCATGATCAAATCCTACTATTAGATACTGCATACCGATTGTATCGCACAATATATCTGAGACAAACTGATTTGGTGTTTTACGGGAAAACTCTTTTGTAAAAGGAACAACAACGATCCTGTCCAGATCAGTATCGTTCAGTACTTCCACTTTTTCATCAGT
Source organism: bacterium (assembly GCA_028278455.1). Classification (GTDB taxonomy): domain Bacteria; phylum SM23-31; class SM23-31; order SM23-31; family SM23-31; genus JANQEH01. The sequence continues at coordinate 8,891 of JANQEH010000253.1, read as the reverse complement.
GGTTGTAAGGATCTTTACGGAATATCCCCCATTCTTTTTCACAACCAGCTTGGGATGGGGATCGAATGTAACAAGTGTCGTCCGCGTATTCAGTTCTCTGCCTTTTTCGACTACTCTGCTTATTATCTCCTGATGAGCAGTGTGGATACCGTCAAATGTTCCAACAGTAACAATCCCATCTTCTATAAGCTCACATGTTTCTAATTTTTTTATTACTTCAATTCTTCTCAAATAGTTCCTCAATTTTTACCGGCAGATCCTCGACGCCTATTGAATCTTTCAGCAGAAAATTTCCGATCCTTTCCCTTGTCAGCCCATTCAAGAAGGCTCCGCACCCGACAGCTTTGCCAAGATCGTTTGCTATACTCCTGATATAAGTACCCTTTGAACAGACAATCCTTATCCTTGCCTCATCATTTTCAAAAGATTCCAAAGCTATTTTAGAAATTCTCACTTTCCGGGGAGACGGCTCGATCTTAATGCCTTTTCTCGCGTATTTATAAAGAGGCTTTCCCTTATACTTTAATGCAGAAAAAACAGGTGGAACCTGCTCAATCTCTCCCACAAAATACTTCAGCTCATTTTCTATCAGATCTTCATTCAGACCTTCACAACTTCTTCGGTCCATGATTTTGCCTTCAGCATCGAAAGAGTCTGTTGTCATACCAAATTTAATATTTCCAACGTATTCTTTTTCCAACTCCATCAGTTTTTCGATCCTTTTTGTGGCTCTACCAATTGCAACAAGCAGGATCCCGTCTGCAGCCGGATCAAGAGCTCCCGCATGGCCCACTTTTTTAATACCGGTCAGTTTCCTGACGTAAGCAACAACTGAAAATGAGGTTCTGCCCACGGGCTTATTCACATTCAGGATCACACCTTCATCAGGAATTCTGTTCTTCGTCATCACAATCCGGTTTTTTCTTTTGCTCATCCTGTATCTGCGAGAGCAGGTGCTCGATTCTAAAAGCTTTATCCAGAGAATTGTCTTCGATAAAACTCAGCTGCGGCAAATGTTTCAGAGTAAGAGCATCCCCCAACCTTCGCCTCAAATGCCTGATCTCTCTCTGGAGGATCTCCATGCTTCTCTTCTTAGCATCATCACTACCATAACAGCTGACATAAACCTTGGCATACTTTAAATCATCTGAAAGATCAACATTCATTATCGTAACCATTCCCGGTAAGACACCGGTAAAATCTCTCTGGATAATATTACCAAGAATGTCTTTTACCAATACTGCCACACGGTTTTTTCTTTTAAATTGCATTTCTCTGAAACGTTAATTTTGAATAACTTTCTCTTACCTATTCAAAGAACATCAAGCGGCTATTTCAATTCCCGCTTACTTTCTACAAGCTGATATACTTCAAACTCATCTTCTATTTTCAAGTCATTGTAGTTTTCAATACCGATTCCGCATTCATAACCGGTCTGTACTTCCTTAATATCGTCTTTAAATCTTTTCAATGAAGAAATAATACCGTCATAGATAACAACACCATCTCTGACGATCTTAACTTTCCCATTTCTGACAACTTTGCCCGAAGTTACGTAGCATCCTGCGATCGTCCCTATCTTCGGAACTCTGAATATCTCCCTAACTTCTACATTACCAAGTACTTCTTCCGATACTTCGGGTGAGAGCATACCTTCCAGAGCAGCCTTGACATCACCTATAGCATCATATATTACGTCATAAGTCCGGATATCGACCTCTTCCTTGATTGCAAGATTCTTGGCATTCAGGTTCGGTCTCACATGGAAACCGAGTATAAATGCATTCGAAGCCGCTGCCAGCAGAACATCTGCTTCTGTAATAGCGCCGACACTTTTGTGTATCACGTTTACTTCCACTTCATCGTTTTTGATCTTCAGCAGTGAATCTTCAAGCGCTTCCACAGAACCGTCCATATCACCCTTGATTATCACGGTAAGCTCTCTTACTTCACCCTGCTTGATCTGTTCGGAGAATTCAAACAGAGATTTAGCACGTGTTTTCCTGAATTCATGCTCTCTTTTGAGCTGTTGTCTCTTTGTACTGATAGCTCTTGCATCCTTCTCAGATTCCATACACTGGAATTTATCACCGGCCTGCGGTTGTCCTGAAAAACCAAGAACCTGAACAGGAGAAGCTGGTCCGGCTTTTTTAACCTTTTTACCACGTTCGTTAAACATTGCCCGGACTCTGCCGTGATGAGTTCCACATACGAAATAGTCTCCGACCTTCAATGTTCCGTGCTGTACAAGCATAGTACAAACAACACCTTTTCCCTTTTCCAACCGGGATTCAACAACAACACCTCTCGGCTGAACAGTCGGATCACCTTTAAGTTCGAGAAGTTCAGCTTGCATAAGAATGACTTCAAGAAGCTCGTCAACATTATCACCTTTTTTCGCCGAGATTTCGACACTTTCATACTTTCCTCCCCAGCTGGATACGAGTACATTATGATCAGAGAGCTGTTTTTTGATCTTGTCCGGATCTGCGCCGGGTTTGTCGATCTTGTTGATCGCAACTATGATCGGCACATCAGCAGCCTGGGCATGATTCAACGCTTCGAGAGTCTGAGGCATAACGCTATCATCCGCAGCGACTATCAGTACAACTACATCAGTAGCCTGGGCACCTCTTGCCCTCATAGCGGTAAATGCTTCATGACCCGGAGTGTCGAGGAATGTAATACCTTTATCGTTAACTTCTACTTCGTAAGCACCGATATGCTGAGTAATACCGCCTTTTTCCCCTGCGACTACATTTGCCTTCCTTATGTAGTCAAGAAGGGATGTTTTACCGTGGTCAACGTGTCCCATTATCGTAACTACAGGAGGTCTTTCTATCATGTTCTCTTCCGAGATATCATCGGTTTGAATTTTAACCTCGACAAATTCATCAACTTCCTCTACCTCAAATCCGAACTCGTCCGAAACCAACTTGATGGTATCCATATCAAGTCTCTGGTTTATCGAGACGAACAATCCGAGTTCCATACAGGTCTTGATAACTTCGTTAGTCTCGACTTCCATGCGTTCAGCCAATTCAGCAACCGAGGCAAATTCAGATATCTGGATTACACTTACACCCCCTTCATCCTCGATCTCTTCTTTAACTTTCTTTTTATATTTTTTCGAGCGGCTTGTCGCTTCCATCTTTGCGAGAGTTTCCTTGATGGATGCATTGACCTCAGCTTCGTCTATTTTTTTCTTCTTTGAACGTTTACGTTTTTTGCCTTTTTTCAGGAGAGCATCGGGATCATCCTTGTCAGGTTCATCCGCTTTTGCCTTCTTTTCCCGGATCTTTTCCGCTACTCCAAGTCCCTTCTTCGATAGTTTTCTTTCTCTCGGTTTCTCTTCTTCTTTCTGTTTCTTGGATCTCCGGGGTTTATCATCAGGGACATCCTGAAGATCAATCTTTCTAATAACTTCTGAAGCATCGACTTTTCCGCCGACTTCCTGTTTGATCTCTTCAACGACTTCCTTTGCTTTCTCAGCGGTCTTGGGCTTTGAGACCTTTTTCTTCTCGGACGGTTTTTCTACTTTATCCCTTACCTTTTCAGGCTTTTCTGGTTTTTCAGGCTTTGTTGTGACTTTTTTCTTATCTTCTTCTTTTTTAGCATCCGTTTTTCTGCGTCTTTTCGGCTTATCCTCAACTGGCAGTTCTATTGTTCTAATTACTTTAGAGATCTCCTCGACAACAGGAACTTCCTCCTTAACCTCAACAACTTCTTCTTCAACCTTCTTTTTTACATCCTTCTTTTTCTTTACAGTTTTTTCGACAATCTCGACTTCTTCATCTTCTTTCTTTTTCCGGGTTTTCTTTGGCTTCTTTGCCTCTTCTTCCTCTTTCTTCTTTTTGTCGATCTTGTCCTGTTTTGCCTGTTCCTGCAATGACGCAATAGCCTGGAGAATAGCAGGTTTCTCTGCCGGTTCTTTCTTCTTCTCAACCGTTTCGACTATCGTATCTTCAGAATCATCCAGCAGACCTCGAGCAGCCATTCTTTTCCTGCGGATCTCTGTTTTCTGCTCGGCAAGAGTCTTCTCAATGCTGAAATGTTCCATGACAGCATTATGCATATCTTCATCAACAGATGTATTGATATTTCTTACCTCATACCCTGAATCACGTAGAAACTCAATAAGAGCATCCGAGGCAATGTTCAGTTCTTTTGCTAACTTGAATATCCGGACTTTTTTACTCAAGACTATTCTTTCTCCTCTTCATAGAAAGAGTTCATTAATTCCAGCACCTTTTCAGCTGTTTTCTTACCGACACCCGGAACTTCGACAAGTTTCTCTATCCCGGCATCCAGTATCTCGGAAGCTGTTTCATATCCGCTGGTAACAAGCTTCTGTTTTATCTTATCCGAGAGCCCGTCCACATGCATAATATCGATCTGGCTCTCGTCTTTCTTTTTAAGGTCTTCTTCTTTCAGGACTTCAATTGTAAATCCCGTCAGGATGGAAGCCAGCCTTATATTCTGTTCTCCCCTTGGGCCCTGAACATGTTTCAACTGGTCATCATCGACAATTATCCTTGCAGTGTTGGTATCCGAGTTAATTTCAACATATCTGGGTTTGCAGGGGCTGACAGCCCTGGCGACAAATACACTCGGATCTGAACTGAAGCTGATAATATCGATCTTCTCATTATTAAGTTCTTTTACAATAGCCTGGATCCTTATCCCTTTCATCCCGACGCACGCACCTACAGGATCGATTCTTTTGTCATTAGACTCAACTGCGATCTTTGTCCTGTCCCCCGCTTCTCTCTGGATACCTTTGATTTCGATAATACCATCATATATTTCAGGTACTTCTAGCTCAAACAAGTGAATAAGAAACCTCGCATCCTTTCTTGAGGCTATTATCTCCGGTCCGCGTGTTGTGCGTACAACATCCTTGATGATTGCTCTTATACTATCGCCTCGTCTGTATCTTTCATTTGCGATCTGCTCGGATTTCGGCAAGACAACTTCCGTCTTGTCTAATCCGATATAAATCTCTTCACGGTTGATCTGCGTTACATCACCGATTATTATCTCACCTACCCTGTTTTTGAACTCATCGAAGATTACTTCCTTTTCAGCTTCCTTGATCTTCTGGCTCAAATTCTGTTTGGCAGCAATAATTGCCCTCCTGCCAAAACTGTCAATATCGACGATTTCAACAAATTCATCTCCCACTTCAAGATCCGGTTCGTATTGTATTGCCTCTTCAAGAGAAACCTGGATTTCATCGTCCTCGACTTCCCTGACAACTTCACGCTCTCTGTAAATCTCGATCTCGCCTTTGTCGATATTAACAATAACATCGAAATTCTCAGATGTTCCGTATTTCTTTTTAATCATCATGAGAAAGATGTTTACAAGAATTTCCTCGATCAGATCACGATCGATATTCTTTTCTTTGGCTATTATTTTTACTGCCTCTATAATTTCCTGATTCATGCCCCCTGAATTCTCCTTGTTATGTGAAAATAATTTTATATCATTCTACCACGGTAAGATTACTTTACCGGAGATTATTCGATCAAATTCAAGTATTAAGTCTTTCTTTTTTCCTCTCAGAACGACTTCTTTTTGACTCACACTTTCGAGTACACCCTCAAAAGTTTCAGTCTTCTCTTCCCCCTCATACTGGATTCGCAATTTTCTTGTCCGCTGTCTTTCAAAATCCTTCACTGATGTCAATGTTCTGTCGATCCCTGGTGATGATACCTCCAACCTGTATTCCTGCGGGATCAAATCATGTGTAAAAAAATGATCGTTAAGATCCCTTGAGACTTTTTTACAGTCGTCTATCGAAATTCCACCGTCCCTGTCTATAAAAATCTTGAGAATAATCAGCCTGCTCCTCTGTTCGATCTTTATCCCGACAACATCATATCCGCTATTCTCTATGACTTCGGCAATTCTGTTTTTGAGCTCATCTTCGGTCATAAATGCGTTTCAAATTTGCTTATACGAAAAAAGTGGGTTACTCACCCACTTTTAGAACTTAAAAAGGTACAATTAAAAAATTACAAATGCAAGGAATTTATCTCTTTTTGAACTAAAATTCTTTACTTACAGACATATTCCCTTAATTGAATATACCTACAAATAAAAATAAATTTATTACTATTTACATATATTCCATTAGCAGGCAGCTATTTTTACCGCCTGTGGTTTAAGATCTGATCGTATGTTCCGCCATAGATTATATCCCTGATATAGTCCCTTGTAAGGAAATCATGCGGGAATCCGGGATCTATCTTCGTAGCCTCATCGAGCCGGCTGATTTGTTCTTCAGATAATGCAACATCCAGGCATCCAAGATTATCCCTGAGCTGTTTTTCAAATCTGGCCCCGATTATAGGTATCATCATCCTGTTCTGCTGCCTTGTCCATGCTATCGCCGCCTGCGCCGGCGAGCATCCGGCATCATCGGCAACACTTTTCAGGACACGGGCAATCGCAATGTTCTTTTCTGCAAGCCTGAGGCTTTCCCCTTCGAGCCTGTGAGCTTCTTCTGGTTTCTTATCGAGATATTTCCCGGAAAGGACACCTCCGCCGAGGATTCCCCAGGGTGTCATAGCCATTTCGAAATCGTTTGCCATAGGGATGATCTCACGCTCGGGTGTTCTCTCTATAAGACTGTATTCAAACTGGAAAGCATTAAATCTTGTCCATCCCCGGAGATCTGCCAGGGTATTAGCCTGCGATACTATCCATGCAGGTGTATCGCTTATCCCGATATACAATACCTTCCCCGCTCTAACCAGGTCATCCAGGGAACGCATTACCTCCTCGACCGGTGTCATGTAGTCCCAGGCATGCAGCCAGAGAAGATCGATATAATCTGTATTCAGTCGTTTCAGGCTTGCATCAACAGCCTGAACAAGGTTCTTGCGGTGGTTGCCGGAAAAATTAGGATCATCCTTCTTCATAAATAGTGTATATTTTGTCGCAAGGACTATGCTTTCCCGCTCCGGAGCAATGAATTCTCCCACATATTTCTCGCTGGTCCCTTCGGTATACCTGTTCGCAGTATCGATGAAATTACCGCCGGCCTCCCTGTATGCGTCGTAGACTTTTCTGCTGTCCTCTTTGTTTGCTCCCCAACCCCATTCCTCACCAAAGGTCATTGTGCCGAGGCACAATTCAGAAACTCTGAGCCCGGTTTTTCCGAGTAACTTATATTTCATTTTCCAACTCCTCTTTTATATATTAAACACCCGCAAACGAGTTTGCAGGTGCCATAAACGTTACCTCACATGGGATAGGTAAGTTTTGTATTATATTAGTATATTTTTAATATATGGTTCCTGTATGTCCAGCTATAGCAGGGCACAGACTGGACTCCAGAGTCTTTCCGGGAAACCATCCACAAACAAGTTTGTAGATGCCATGAGATCTACAATGCCCTATAGTCTGAAGCCTGCGGTTGCCTCTACATGCAGCCGCAAGCTTCAGATTGCGCTCATAATAGAAACATGGTAATTAAATTTTCTGTTCCTGTTATTATATCCGATCTCACCCGGAAAGGTATTCTGCTTCTTTTCTGCCCTTTTCCTCGTCGACAAAATAGAAGAGTATTGCCCCAGTCAGTAGAAGTAATGAAAGAGAAACGATCCCTACACGTGATGCGATATGACCGTAGCCGAGGTATTTGACAAAGATCCCTACCCAGCCTACAAGCTGAGGGCCGAGAATAGCCGCAAACTTAGTAAGCATATTATAGAATCCAAAGAACTCACCAGCCTTATTTTCCGGGATCAACCGGGTGAAGAATGACCGGCTTAAAGCCTGGATCCCTCCCTGAAACAGGCCGACTATCACTGCAAGTATATAGAATTCACGTATAGTAACCATAAAAGGAGCCCAGATGGCTACAAAAAGGTACACAGTAATAGCAATAAATATAGCCTTTTTAACTCCTATTCTGCTCCCGAGGTATCCATACCCTAATGCTGCGGGAAAAGCTACAAACTGGACGATCAGTATTGCAGGGATCAGGTCGGTATCTTTAAATCCGATGGACATTCCGTAATCTACTGCCATAACGATCACAGTGTCCACCGCATCGATATAAAACCAGTATGCCAGGAGGAACAGGGATACCATTTTGAGATGTTTAATCTCCCTGAAAGTATTAAACAGCTGACTGAATCCTCCCGTGATCATATTAAAACCGGATACCGTTTTTTCGTTTTTTTGTTCTTTTACATTCAGTAATAACGGAATTGTAAAAACCGCCCACCAGATACCTACCGATACAAAGTTTATTTTTATTGCCATTGCTTCATCGGGAATTCCCAGTTTTTCATAGTTCAGGAGTACGAGTACATTCGCAGCCAGTAATAGTCCGCCGCCGAGATAACCTATTGAATAACCGAATGTAGACACCAGATCGACATCATCATCCCGGGATATACCCTTTATCAGAGAATCGCTGAACATTATCCCGCCCTTGAAGCCCAGTGAGCCTAAAATATACATAACGGAGGCTATCTGCCAGTTCCCCTGGGAGATAAAATACATTGCAACTGTTACCAGTGATCCCATAAATGTGAAATAGAGCAGGAACTTCTTTCTTGCAGATCCGCTGTCAGCTATGGATCCGAGTATGGGTCCGAGCAGGACTACTATCAGGCTCGAGATCGAATTCGCATTGGCAAGCCTTGCGGTAGATTCCACGGCATCTACACCGGAATTCCAGTAATTTTTGAACAATGGAGGGAAGAAAGCTGTCATCACTGAGGTTGTATATGCTGAATTCGCCCAGTCATATAACGCCCAGCTCCAGATCTCTCTGTTATTCTTGAATTTCAGTTTTTTGAAAAAGGAAAACATAAAATTGCCGATTGATCCTGATTCGGATTATAGTAGTCTATTTTTCAATTAAAAAC
>JANQEH010000245.1 GCA_028278455.1 bacterium | reverse complement strand
CTCTTTAATGTTCATCTGCCTTACCGCCTCTTCGTTGATAAGAAAAGCTTTTCCAAGATCTGAGACATTCTCTTTTGATATGTTTCTTCCATATGCAATCTCGATCCCGAGAGTTTCGAGGTAATTCGGATCGATCGAATCGATCCAGAACTGGACATCATTGTCTTCTGGGCTTCCTTCCCATTCAAGACCGCTCATTCTCGATTCCTTCCATGCCGCCGGAGACTCTGAACCGGCAACGTTGACAACACCTGGTACAGTCAGCAATTCATCACGCAGAACATCATATCTTCCCCTCACCTCTTGTGATGACATTTTCATCGAAATAAGATGCTCCCTGTCCCAGCCAAGATCCTTTGTTATCATGAAATTGACCTGTCTCGAAAGCGCTACAGCCCCTATTATCAGCATAACCGATAGAGAGAATTGAGAAATAACCAGAACATTTCTGAGATTGAATTTTCTGCTGTCAGTCTGCATAACACCTTTTATTATCCGGGCCGGCTGAAATGAGGAGATATATAAGGATGGATAACTTGCCGAGATAAATCCTGTTATCAGCATTATGGAAATCAATCCGGGAAGCAGATAGGGATTCCCTAACAGGTCCACTTCAAGGCTTTTTCTCGCCAGAACGTTGAATCCGGGAAGGGCAGATTTGACGAGGATCAGAGAGAGAGCAACGGCCAGAAAAGTCAGGAACAATGTCTCGCAGAAAAACTGGCTGATAATATCCGATCTGCATGCCCCGGAAACTTTCCGCATACCCACTTCCTTTGCTCTTTTTGAGGATCGGGCTGTCATAAGATTCATGAAGTTTATACAGGCTATGAGAAGGATCAGGAAAGCCAGTCCTGAAAATATATATACATAGGTTATATTACCCTTTTGCCCGTAAGAATCACTTATATGGCTCGAGTATAAGTGAATGTCTCTTACCGGCTCAAGAAACAGCTTCATGCTTGTATCTTCAATAAAGTTCTTCTTGAGATCTACAATCTTTTTGTTAAATTCTTCGACCTGAGTTCCCTCAGTCAGTTGGATATATGCAGAATATGCGTGGTGGCCCCAGTCATAAGAAAGCTGTCCCCTGTCATAGATCAGCTGAAGAGGAGACAGAAGGTCAAATTTTATATGTGTATTATCCGGCAGGTTCTTTAAAACTGCGGTTACTTTCAAATCTGCCTCATTGTTCATAGTCATTACCTTACCGATTGGATCTTCTTTGCCGAAATACTTCTCCGCTATCTCCTCTGTAATGACCACTGAATTGGGATCCGTCAGGGCCGTTGCCGGATCCCCTGAAATGAATTCGAAAGAGAACATAGTAAAAAAATCCGGATCGACAAAATTATAATAGCGTTCCCGAAACAGGTTATCCTCTACGCGGAAAGCGGCACCCCCAATAGAAGGCATGAGGGTAGCACCTTTAACCTCCGGGTATTCCTTTTTGAGGGTTTCAGCCAGAGGACCCGGGTTGCTGCCTGTCAACCTTGACCTGCCGCCAAAATTCATCTCCCAGACTGCCCTGTAAAGGTTGTCTATATTCTCATGATGCCTGTCATAGCTCAATTCATCCTGCACCCATAGAAAGATAAGTATACAGCATGCCATTCCGATAGCAAGACCGGAAACATTGATAAGAGAAAATCCTTTGTGTCTTTTAATTATCCTTAGCGATACTTTCAGGTAGTTTTTAAACATTTGTGATCTCCAGTAAATATACTGTTTAATATAACCTGGCAGAGCAGCAAGTATCTGCCCCAAGTACCATATGCCTGCCGGTATTATACCTCTGGTATATATTATTTTTCTGTAATCCTCTTCGAGGTCTCCCAGTGAACCGAGATAAATATAATCGGACATTCTTTTGAACATCCATTCGCATATCCTCGGCGGGTGATTTTTTGAACTGCTGAACAGCATTAGCCTGCACCCGCATCAAAATCAGGGATACCTTCCCATAGGGCCGCCTGCAGCGATCTTGCTTTCCTGAGGGCTGTTTTCCCGGTTTCTGTCAGATCATAATAGATCTTGCTCCTGCCCCCTCTTTCATTGGTCGGTTCACCGGATTCGGTAATGACATATCCTTTTTTCACAAGTTTGTTCAGGGTATTGTAGAGAGTTCCATAATGAATATTCTTACCTGTAACCTTCATTACATTCTCCCTGAGGGTAACACCGTATGCATTGCCTTTCAGCCTCCATATAGACAGTAGAATCGTCTGTTCATGGAGAGTTAATTCAATGTCATTCATATTGTGTCCTTTATTTTTACGTTGTTGACGTACATATATATCTACGCCACCGGCGTACAAATGTTTCAACAGTATGAATCATTTATTAGCAGTTAATTGAAATACAGGCAGGGAGATTATTTTCTTGCAAACCTCTTCAACTTTTCTATGAATCCGGTGTTCATCCAGTATGTTCTGTAACTTCCACTTCGATTACTCATAAAAAAGAAATATCGCCCGTCAGGCGTTATAAGAGGACATACGTCATTTCCTTCCGAATTGATCGTATTGTCAAGATGCCACGGCTGAGAGAACAGACCGTTCACATTCCTGAAAGATATATAAAGATCATGAAATCCATAAGTCCCCGGTCTGTTTGAAAGAAAAATCAAAAATTTCTCATCGGGTGAAATATAAGGATCAACTTCAGCATACGGTGTATTTATAGAACTACCGGGATCAGATATTTCCAGATACTTACCGTCGTCGTATTCTGAGTAAAGTATGTCTGCTGTTGTCTCGGTTTTTGATATAGTATAATAGAATGTATTCTTTCCGGATACTGTTGCATAAAACTGAGCATCATCAGAATTTATCGGCTTATCCATTCTTTGCGGATCTGACCAGCCTTCCCCGTTACGATTGATCACCCATATATTGGGATTATTTGCTAAAATATCTTTATCATCTATGGGCCTCATTGATGTAAAGCAAATCTTCTTTTCATCAAGAGTCATAAAAAAATGTCGATCGTTATACTTGCTGAGTTTAATTATCAATTCCGGTTTAGTCCAGCCCCTGTTGCTATTCTCAGTTATGAAAAGACCGTCGACTCCTGAATAACTCCCTTTAAATACCAACAGATTTCCCTTTCTGTAGAAAAGCGGAATAGAATGTATTTCTATATCGTTTGATTTCACCGGTGAAAAAAGCACCGGTAGGGATCCGGGATTCTCGAGTCCCAGGTAAGGGCCTTTCCGGAAATATTGCATGACTTCTTTCTTTTGGGCAAAAGCAGCTGTTGGCATAGTTAAAACGATAATTATCAGGAATTGGACTACCTTGTTTAAATACATTATATACTCCGAAGTATTATCTTTTTGATTTAAACGATAAATTGAAATTATGGTTCCTCAACACAAATTAAATTGTAGTTGAAATTGTAATATTAACTTACTATACTCATTAATTTTTATTTTGAAAGATTTTCTTCTATTCCGGTTTAGACTATGAACAAACGTGCTCTGATAATATTGAATATCCTCATCGTCTATTTCGTATGGGGATCTACTTTCCTCGCGATAAGGTTTGCACTTGAATCGGTTTCCCCTTTCATGATTGGAACATTCCGTTTTCTTACGGCAGGTATAATCCTCCTCATCATTCTGAAGATCATTGGCTGCGAGGAAATAAAACCGGTATACTGGCGCTCGGCGTTTATAATAGGAGCAATGCTTCTTTTCGTCGGAGGCGGCAGCGTCTTCTGGGCTGAACAGTATGTTCCATCCGGGCTTACCGCGCTGATAGTATCCGCTGCCCCATTGCTGATGGTATTGATGGACTGGCTCAGGCCCGGTGGAAAATATCCTTCTCATCAGGTCTTTATTGCGATCATTGTCGGACTGGCAGGTGTATCTTTTCTTTTTGCCGGAGATGCACTGCCCGAAAAAAATGTTTACACCTACATCGGAATGGGTGTATTAATAGCCTCAACAATTTCGTGGTCTGCAGGATCAATTTTTGCCAGGTCTGCACCTCTTCCAAAGTCATCACTGCTGACAAGCGCACTCGAAATGATCTGTGCAGGTATCCTGTTTTTCATTATAAGCCTCATTAACGGTGACCTATTCGGGGCATTCAGCGGTATATCTTTGAAATCTGGCCTTTCATTAATATATCTATCGGTTTTCGGTTCTATTATTGCATATAACGGATATGTATGGCTACTCCATAATACAACACCTGCATTAGCATCAACACATTCCTATGTAAATCCTGTAGTGGCACTTTTTCTTGGATGGTATTTTGCTTCTGAGCCGGTAACTTTTCATACCATACTCGGCTCCTGCATCATCATCATCTGCGTTATCGTGATAACCTTCTACAGCCCGCATCTGAAGAAAAAAGATCCGTCAAAACTTCCTATTCAAAAGCGGTTGACCAATAAACCCCGGTAGAATACTTATTGTTGGTAGTACCCTATGGTAACATTATCAGAAAGTAAAGGGAAAATATAAATTAATACTTTCCTATAAATTCGAAGCTCATTTTTTATTCAGGACTTCTTTCTTCAAAATATTTTCAAACCTTCTTTTACTTATATAGTGGTCGGAAAGAAGCTTTCCATCGTAGACCAGGTTAAATGTGCTGTACACTGAAGGAGCATTCTGAGCGTCCTCCGGGCAGCTGATCCTCCTGGTCTTTATGGCCAGTCCATGCTCTTCTGCAGTCTCCTTCAGCTCAGGAATCGAACGTGATACCCAGGGGCATTGATCTGAATAAACAATGTTGAGGCCGCTGTATTCTTTCAGGATATCTTCCGTATTCCTGAATGAAGGATCGGGTAGATCTGAAGTTTTCCTGACCAGCAGACTGAATGAAGGTTTACTTTCCCCGACCTGCTCGAATCCGTTCTTAAGGAAAAGTGATTTTCCGGCCATGAAAGTTCCCTCGCTCGTAATAACTGCAATTCCTGCCATTCCAGCTTTTTCCGCATCTTTGAAACATTCGTCGATCAATAGAGTACCAAGCCCTTTTTCCTTATTCTTGTTACCGTTAATGTATATGCAGTGAATGAACATATACCCTGAGGCATTTACTGCTCTCCAGGCAAATTCACCCGGAACATACTCGATAAATCCGGCACTTTTCTTTTCATCTCCAAGATAAAGCAATTTGATTTTCATTCCCTCTGAAAATCTCTCCTTCAACCAATCTACTTTTGTCAGATAGCCTTCGTTCTTTGGATTCAAAAAGCACGAAGGTGGATATTCTGATATATTTTCCTCATTTATATTGACAATCCTGGTATTCTCATCCATTTTATCTCCTGATTTTAATCCTATATGTCTATTTAAATAACTGAATAATATACAAAAAAGCACGCCAATTTCCGAAAAAATCTATATAAATATTTGTATATTTTCTGTATGTAGTTATATTAAGCTAATGTCAAGAATATTCTTCTTTTTATAATGGAGGTTTTATAATGAATCAAAAAGTTATCGACCTGCATAATGACTACAGAAAAGGATTTTTCAACCGGCGTGAATTCCTGAAAAAACTTTCTACTCTGACAGGAGGTGCAATAGCCGCGCTGTTCATTATTGACAGACTGGATAACGATAATGCCTATTCACAGATCGTTCAGAAGAACGATCCCCGTCTCCATACTGAGTATTTACACTATCCCGGAGAGACTGGTGATGTCAGGGCTTATCATGCCCGCCTTAAAGGAGAAGAAAAACTTCCCGGAGTAATTGTGATCCATGAAAACAGGGGTTTAAATCCTCATATAGAAGATGTGGCCAGGAGAATAGCGCTGGAAGGATTTTACACTATCGCTCCGGATGCTCTATCCCCACTGGGCGGCACCCCTGAAGACAGCAATGAGGCCAGGACAAAACTAAGGGAACTTGACAGGGATGATACGGAAAAAGATTTCGTTGCTGCCGTAAAATACCTTAAAACAAATCCAATGACCACAGGAAAGGTCGGAGTTACCGGCTTTTGCTGGGGAGGTAGAATGACCAACCAGGTTGCCGTAAATGCACCGGAACTGGATGCCGCAGTACCTTATTACGGAAGCCAGCCTGCAGTGGTGGATGTACCAAAAATAAAAGCTGCAATGCTGATCCATTATGGCGAGCACGATGAAAGGATAAACCGCGGAATACCTGACTTTGAAGCTGCCCTTAAAGAAGCATCGATCGAATATTCTATCCATATTTATAAAGGAGCTCATCATGCCTTTAACAATGATACGAGCTCACGTTATCATAAAGAGGCAGCTGAACTCGCATGGGAACGCACGGTTACATTTTTTAAGGAAAAACTGAAGACTTAGCCTTGAAGATTTATATTCATATACAGCATTGTTTATATTTCTTCCCGCTGCCGCATGGACATGGATCGTTTCGCCCGGCTCTGGTCTCCCTATTCGAAACTGCTTCAAAGTTTGATCTTCTCCAGATTTTCGCCAGTTCGCTGACAAAAGGAGTACAGTGATTGAAGAATAGTCTATATCCCTCACAAAGATAATTCAGTCCGGTTTCTCCATCAGGAGATTCAATGAACCTGTTTTTGGGACATTCGCCGTTGCACATATCTAAAACTTCACACTTAAGGCAGTATCCGGGAAGGGTATCCAGCTTTGCGCGGCCAAATGCTCTTTGCACGGGATCTTCAATCAGACGGCCAAGATGAGTTTCATAAATATTCCCGGCAAGTCTGTCTCTTGTCACGTAATGATCGCAGGGAAAAAAATCACCATTGTGTTCAATTACCGGAATATCACCGCAGGTTTTTCTGAATATACAGAGCGAATGCTCCTGGTTGAATGCCGTTTTTACCGCTTCTTCGATAGTCTGGATCTTGATCTTACCTATGTCATTCTCTTTCCATTCATCAAATATTGAACAGAGAAACTCACCCCAGGTCTTTGATTGAACAGATGCCAGACTGACTCCAGCATCCAAATCCTGCGACCTATCGACAAGGGGCAGAAAACAAATATACTCTGCACCGATCTCTCTGAAATAATCATAGGTCTTTAATGGATATTTTACATTTGAAGAATTAACCACACATAATATATCGATATCAATATCATGCTTTTGCAGAATAGCGTACCCATTCATAGCCGCCTCAAAAGAGGGCCCGCCTTTCTTTGTCAACCGGTACTTATTATGCAGTTCTTCCGGGCCATCGATGCTGATTCCTACACTGAATTTTTCATCTGCCAAGAAACTTCCCCAGTTATCATCCAACAGTATACCGTTTGTCAGAATTCCGTTCCGTATTGTCTTACCGGATGGACAGTATATTCTCTGCAGTTCAACTAACCTGCGATAGAAATCCAGTCCCATCAGGGTAGGTTCACCGCCATGCCAGGAGAACCTGATCTCATTTTCCGGAGATGCTTCTATGTGCTGAATAATGTACTTCTCAAGAAGGTCAAAGGGCATCCGTTTGATTCCGCCATAAGGGAAAAGTTCTTCCTTATCCAGATAATAGCAATAATCACATGCAAGATTGCAGACTGATCCTGCGGGTTTTGCAAATACCTGAAAATCACTGGATGTACGTGACATATCTTAATTTAATTTATAGTCCGCTATTATGTTCTATTTACCGAATGAATTACATTGCTTTCCGGATAGTCTAAATATAAACCTAATCTGTTAAAAATACATAGGAAAAAGAGAAAATAATATGAATCCGCGGAAAATAATACGTTTAATTATAATCGGATCATTACTATTTAACGCAGGTGGTCTTGCTGCTGTCCAGCTCTATGATTTTCCCGTTCTTCCCATGATAACTTTCTTAATGTGGAGCAGTGTGGTAACTTCTTCCCTGATATCAATGACAGGACTTATCATGCTGATATTTTCTCTCAAAGAGTTTAGCCATATCGAAATTTATAATATTTATCTCCTGTTTAACGGACTTTTGGAATTCTGAATTTCAGAGTTTCAGCATAGAAATTTCTTTCAGAAAAATATGTATTTATGTATATTTGTTAGATTAGTAAATTACACCACTCTCACTGGAACTGAAGATGAAACTCACAATATCGGACCTGAAAGAATCTAATGAATTCCTGAACACTCTGTTCGATAATATTACCTCAGCAATATTCATAGTAGATAAGGACTTCCGTGTTATAGGTTTTAATAATTCTTTTCTGAATCTTTTTAAAAAGAAAAATAAGCATTCAACTGGAAAACGCTGCGGTAATGCATTGGGCTGCTACTTTGCGGAACTTGAAAATAAAGAGTGCTGTACAACTGCTCACTGCGAAGCATGCCTGCTAAGAGCATCATTGGTAAAAACATTTACAGAGCGTGTTCCGGTAATTAATGAGAAACTTATCAAGGAATTTATTATTGATAATAAACTTGTTGAAAAACACTTCCAATTCTCAACTAAATTCATTCAGTATCAAGGCGAGGAAATGATCATTGTTATTGTTGACGATATAAGTGAACTTGAAACCCAGAAGAATCGCCTTAAAGATCTTAATGAGATCAAGAATAAATTTCTCGGAATGGCAGCGCATGATCTCAGAAATCCGCTTACAACGGTCTTAGGATACTCAGACCTGCTATTGATAGAAGAGAAGAAACTTGACAAAGAGCAGAAGGATTATATTACCACTATTAATCATACTGCACAAGAGATGATGAATCTGCTGAATGACCTTCTGGATATATCGGCTATAGAAAGCGGAAAATTTGAAATAAAAAAGAGAGAATTGAAATTAAACGATCTTATTTCCGATAGAATAAGTAAAATGTCACTAGCTGCTGATAAAAAGTCCATAAAGATCATTTCTAAGCTAAATGATGTCCCTCAAATCCAGGGAGATCCAATGAGGATAGCTCAGGTCTTCGACAACCTTCTAAGTAATGCCATAAAGTTTTCTCCGAAGAACTCGGTAATTAATACAGAATTATTCCAGGTAAACGGATATATTTTATTAACTGTGAAAGACCAGGGGCCAGGAATTTCAGATGAAGATAAGAAAAAACTATACGGCGAATTCCAGAGACTGAGCGCTGTCCCTACTGGCGGAGAAACCAGTACAGGAATGGGACTTTCAATCGTAAAAAAGATTGTCGATGCCTGTAAAGCAGAAATATGCGTAAAAAGCAAGGTAGGAACGGGTACCGAGTTTGAAATCAAATTTCCAATCAGAACCCGATAGATTTTCCACTTTAGTTACTTATTAATTATTTCGGATCAAAAAATAAAGTCTGTTGAAATATCGAATCTGATTTAAACCTATCTTTCGTTTTCCCGAACAAATCAGTAGTACTATTTGATGGTTTTCACTATTGATATCTGCCTGTCAAATATAAGAATCCTCTCTTGTTCACAAGCCTGTGTATATCTTAAGAAACAGAAGTATTTTCTTGTCTGGACGGATTCTCTAATCACACTTTAAAATATCGACTGGATTTGCCCTTGCTGCTTTAAAAGTCTGATATATGATTGTGATCATCGCTACAGATGTAATTATTAATCCACTCACAATAAACACACTATAACCAATTTCTGTTCTGTATACATAATTCTTTAAGAATTCCTTCATAAGAAGGTATCCTAATACCCAGGCAAATAAATTTGAAACCGCAATAATAACCATAAACTCCTTTGAGATGATTTTAATAATTCCTGAAACGGTAGATCCCAATACCTTTCTTATTCCTATTTCCTTCATTCTTCTATGTGTCATGAATGAAACAAGCGCCATCAGGCCCAGGCCGGTAAGGATCATTGTAAACACAGTCAGTCCTTTCATCATTATCCCGAGGGCATCTTCGTCATTGTATAAAGCATATAGATCATCATCAACGAAGTTACAACTGAACGGATACTGCGGCAGAACTCTGTTCCAGGCTGCAGCAATTTCATCTACTACATCCGTGGAGAATCCCTGCTCGAGTTTAATCAACGTGTAATTCAGATAGTTATAATCACGGATCATCAACAATACCGGATCCATTTCTTTTTTCAGTGACCTGACATTAAAATCTTTAAGGACACCGATAATTTTTCCGGTATTTCCCCAAAGATCGACCTCTTTCCCAATAATATCCTCCTTACCGATGATCGCGGCGAGTGTTTCATTTATTACGTAGTTGTTAATGTCACCTGCGATCTCTTTCGAAAAATCTCTTCCTGCTATAATTTCCAGATTAAGAAGGCCTACATAATTATAATCAACATAATTGTACCTGACCTGGATCCTTTCTTCAGAAACCTTTCCTTCCCAGGTAATACCTGTTGTGGATGAATTGAAACCATATGGCAGATAACATTCCGCTGCAACTTTCTCAATCCCCGGAATCTTCAACAATTCCTCTTTTAGTATTCCGATAGAACGATTGCTGTCACCCCTCATCCTGAAATACATAAGATTCTCCCGGTCCCAGCCCATGTTGTGATCCATCAGATATTCAAACTGACGGGTTCCCACAATTCCACTGATCAGAAATATTATTGCCAGACAAAGCTGTGCAGTTATGAGTATCCTGCGAAGTACCGGATTTTTTCCGGAATATGATCCCCCTTTAATTGTGGCCATCGGGCTGAAAGAAGAAAGGTACAAAGCAGGATAACTTCCGGATAACAGACCTGTAAAAGCAGTTATCCCAAGCATTATAATTAATATCCACCAATTTCTTATAAAATTCAGTGTCAGTTCAGCGCCTGAATAATCATTGAGTACCATTAATGCTGGTACTAAAATAATAACTGCAATAAATAGTGATATAAATGATAATACCATCGATTCACTTAAAAACTGGATTATTATGTTTTTTCTTCTTCCGCCCACAACTTTCCTGATACCGATCTCTTTGAAACGGAATGAGGAACGGGCTGTTGTAAGGTTCATGAAATTAATGCAAGATATCAGAAGAATAAGGAATGCTATTGAGCCAAAGATCAGAAGTGATTCCATTCCCGTCATACCGTTATGCTCTGTTTTCAGGCACATATCAGGAAAAGACTGAAGAGATATCTCTACTTTCAGGCTGTTCTCTCCAGTATGATCTTTAAAGATATTCTTTATATTACGGCTGAGTTCATCAACATTTGTGTTTTCTTCCAGCAGCAAAATCGTAGGATAGCTGTGACTTTGCCAGTTATCATCTTTGAGTCTATTTTTATTTCTAATGTTTTTCCACGACAGAACGAAATTAAACTGATAAGTCGAATTAAGTGAAACATCTTCAAATACGCCCTTTACTTTCATATCATATTTTGTGTCCACACTGATGGTTTTACCTATCGGATCAGTATCTCCAAACAACTTCTCGGAAAGAGACCTGCTTAAGACTATAGAACCGGGATCATCCAGTGCAGTATTAATATTACCCGCAATGAAGGGAAAAGTCATTACAGAAAAAAATGTTCGATCTGCAGCTATTCCACCGGATTCGAAAAACTTTGAATCCTCATATCTTAACAGTATATCTCCCTGGTACGCTATCCTGGTCATGTCCACAACTTCAGGGTAATTCTCCTTCAGAGTAGGCCCCAGCGCAGAAGCAGTGTAAAAATTTGTCTGGGTATGACCTGTATAATACTGTACTTCACGGATTCTGTACAGCCTGTCTACATTCTCATGAAACATATCAAAGCTGAACCAGTAAAACGCACCAACAGATAGTAACAGACAGAAAGTTATTCCGAATGTGAGGCCGAATATGTTGATCAGTGAATAGCCCTTATGTTTCAATATATTACGGCAAGCAAGTTTTAAATAATTCTTATAAAGCATTAAACCTGTAGAAATTATATCACGAAAATATGGTATATGGGAAAATACAACCTGCTTCCAATACCAGAATCTGGCTTTGGATCTGCCTGATTCTTCAGCAATAAGCTTGAACTCCTCTTCCAGATCCCCTGAAGCATATTTGCCTATACCCGGTCGGAAAACTCTCCTCGCTATCCTTTCAGCAATTTTTGGTATACCAGAATAAATATCTCTCATTTGTTATATTCCGTGTCGATAATTTCATCTGTCAGATCTCCCCATACAGCTCTCTGCATTTCGTAAGCATTTTTCAATGCCGCTATTCCCGGTTCGGCCAACGAATACATTAGCTTTCTTCTGCCTCCTCTTTCGGATGAGGGCTCACCTTCATTTTTGTCCACATAGCCCTTTTTACGCAGCTGCTCGAGTATACTGTAGATAGTCCCGTAAGTATACTCCTTTCCTGTACGCCTGACTATATCTTTTCTGACTGTAACACCATACGCATCATTCTTCAGACGCAAAATTGTCAATAAAAACAGTTCTTCGATCTTTGAAATCTCTCTCATTATTTGACTCTGATCATTTGTACGACAATACCTTACATATATTAGTACGGCAATGCCTTACAAATGTTTCCAATGATTTTTTGATCATATCTGTATTTCGATTATTAGTGGATATTTACTATATCTTTTCGAGCTATACGTTGAAATAAATCCTGCTGGATCACCGCTTCCACGTGGTTGACATATAGTGTTTTGCGATGGAGCAGAAATGGTACCTGAATCCATTACAAAATGTAACATCCCCCTTTGAGGAAAAACTAAGGGGGATGCATAATCAGAAAACTTTTTTGGACAAATTTACTTCTTCTTGTAGTAGACAGATTTATATCCTTTATCCGGCTCACCTTCATTAAGATACATATGGAACCAGTTTTTGATCTCATTCAAACGGTGCACCAGATGATTCGGTTCTCCTGTCCTCGAGAGGTTATGGTTTTCCCGCGGATATCTGACAAACCTTGTATCCACTTTCAAAATCTTCAGTGCCTGGAACCACTGCTCGGCATCGGTCATAGGAGTCCTGTGATCTTCCTCACTTTGTATAATAAGTGTAGGTGTTTTTACCCTTCCTACGTATGCAATCGGCGAGTATTTCCACATATTTTCTTCAACCTTTTTATCCCACGGCATTCCGAAACCGAATTCATTTACTATCAATCCCTGGGCATCGGATGTCCCGAAAAAGCTAAACCAGTTCACAATTGTCCTGCTTGAAGCCGCTGCCTTGAACCTGTCGGTCTGAGTCGTGATCCAGTTGGTCATGAATCCTCCGTAACTTCCGCCAGCGACTCCGAGGTTTTCCGGATCGACATCATAATTCTCTATCGCGTAATCCACGAATCTCATTAGATCGTCATAATCATCCACTCCCCATTTTTCACGAGTAATGTAGGTAAATTTGTGGCCATAGCCGCCGCTTCCGCGAGGATTGGTAAAAAGAACATACATTCCTTTTCCCGCGAGCACATGGAATTGATGGAAGAATATGTCGCCATAACGTGAATGCGGGCCTCCGTGTATCTGGAGAACCAATGGGTATTTATTTCCTGCTTCATAACCGTATGGTTCAACGATCCAACCTTCTATCTCCAAACCGCCTTTTCCCTTGATAACATGTCTTTTAACAGGGCTGACGTAAACATCCTTCAACCATTCCCCGTTTATATCGGAGAGCCGGCGCTCATTTGAACCGTCAATATTGGAAACAAATAGTTCTGCAGGCATCATGCTGTTAGTCTTTGTATAGACCAACTTTGTCATCTCTTCATCGAACTCAAATCCTCCATACTGGTAGAAACCCTCCGTAATCTGCTCCACCCCCGATTCAGGATCCGGCGCTATCCTGCATAGATGAGTTGATCCGCCTATACCTGCCGTAAAGTATATCCAATTATCATCATCTGTCCACCGTATACCTCTCATACCGTAAATCCAATCTCTGCCGATACGATACGATCTGTCCGTATCCATATCATAGATATAGTAATATGTTTCACCATATCTTTCACCTGAATGAGAATAGAGGAACCGGTTTGAGTTATTTGCGAAGTATATGCCTCTGACAGATCCTTCAGAGATATTCAGCTTTTTCGGAGTCCCGCCATCAGAAGAAACAGAATATACCTCGTTGCGCCAGTCACGATCAAGGAATTCCAGCGGACGTCCTTCTTCATCACGCTGATCTGGCGATTCCGTGTAGACTATATAACGGTCATCCGAAGACCAGACCGGGCTTCTTTTGTTATTATCATTGAATGTTAGCTGGACAGTATCCTGCCCGGCAGGATAAGCAATAGTGAATACCTGGCTTATTCCTCCGCGGTCCTGTCTTGGCGGGACAAATCCTCTACCGTTGATTTTGTATCTTCTGTGTTCGATAATCCTTCCGTCAAAAGACGGCTTTTTTCTATCACGTTTTTTACGAGGGGCCATTCCGACGTTTTTTGTTATCAACTGCATCTTCTCGTCGTTTGAAAGTCCCCCGGCAGCAGGTTTGTAGTCCTTCTTATGGAATGCCTCGCCACCTGTTTTGACGTTAACGTGCCAGGTCCTGTTTCCCGTACCCCTGTCGGAAGTAAATATCAGGTACTCTCCGTCATCACTCCAACGAGGATTAGAACTGCTCCGGTCCGGGGTAGTGAACGGGTACGGATTACCTCTGTCAAGATCGACCATCCAAATTCTCGATATCCGGTCGTTCTCTTTTTCTCTGTTCGTGGTCACGACGAAGGCCACACGTTTTCCATCCGGCGAAAGGGCCGGATTTGATACCCTCTTCAGATTGTAGTAATCTTCTGCATTGATCGGCCTCTTTTGCGCAAATACATACGAAGAGAACAACACAACAAATGCTATCAGGAAAAGGATCTTTTTCTTCATATTATAACCTCCCTTGCTATAACAGTTATTTTATTCTGATATGAAATAAATGATCTGATAATATAATAGTAACAAACAGGAGTGATTATATTCAAAATAATGATCTGTTATACTTCAAAAGACTATTGGATCTGATTTTGAAGACTAGACAGGAGAATACTCCGTAGACTGTCGTGGCTAACCAGATATCTGATGTTTCCTGGATGACCGAATTAAACTGCAGATTTGAAAATTAATTACCGGCTCAGCTGCTGCACAAGATCATTAGAGATCCATTAGGCTCTTATCAAGTGCATCTGCAATTCTGTCCATACCAAACTTATCGATCACAATCGGAGGAGCGATTCGGAGATTCGTACTATGGGTTTCTTTTGCATAAACACCGTTCTTGAGCATATTCATGCTTAAGGTATGGCCGTTGAATTTCGGATATATCTCTACGCCAATCAGCATACCCTTTCCCCGGACCTCTGCGACTTTATCCCTGTGCTTCACTCCCACTTCTGCCAGTATTCCCTGCAGATATTTACCATTCTCAGCCGCAAGCTTTGTGATATTTCTTTTCTCTAACTCCGTTATTGTGAGGAGCCCAACAAAAGATGCAAGCGGATAACCGCCGAATGTGCTGCCTTCACTGTGAGGTTCGAACATTTCCATAAGATCTTTTCTACCGCAGAGACAGCTGACCGGCAGGACACCGGAACTCATGGCTTTGCCCAGAGTGATCAGGTCAGGTTTTTCCAGCCCGTACAGCTGCCATGCAAAATCAGCCCCTGTACGGCCGTATCCTGTCTGGATCTCGTCAAGTATAAAAAGGGAATTGTATTTCTTTGCCAGAATCTGTGCGTTTCTGAGATAGTCTTCATCCGGGATAAAGATACCTGCTTCAGCCTGTATTGGCTCAAGAAATACTCCTGCAACGTTGCCGTCGTGTTCCTTAAGCTTTGCTTCGAGAGCAGGGATGTCATTATATGGAATGTGCTCAAATCCGGGAAGAAGTGGATCGAGGTCTTTTCTTGAAAGCTCATCATCCATCATAGTTGTCGAGCCGAATCCTCTGCCGTGAAAGGCATTTTTGGCAGAAATAATAACGGGAACGTCTTTGATACCGTTCCCGTCTTTGCCGCCATAGTTTTTTCCCCATTTCTTTATAAGTTTTATTGCAGCCTCATTCGCCTCTGTCCCACCATTTTTTGGGAGGAACATATCCATCCTGGTGAATTCCTGAAGCTTTACCAGCCACGGTCCGAGATAACTGTGAGAGATCGACCTCGGAATTGTAGCCATCTGCTCAATGAAACTCTTTACACTTTCAACTATGACCGGATCCTTATGGCCGAACGGCACAGCTGAATAACACGCTAATCCGTCTACTAGCTCCGACTCTACTTCACCGTTCTCAGTTTCAGTCAGTACCTTAAGCATGTATGGCTTCGAGCCTCCACCGAGTACAAGTACGCCCGGAAAGGGTTCGTAAATATGCGCTCCGAGTGTATCAAGAGCGATATTATGATCCTCGATAGTCCAATCCTTTATCGCTTTTCCGTTCACTACTGCATTATCTAACATCGTTCCCATTGGTGATACTCCACAATTTTATATAATCAAAGTGTAATTTATCTTCAAGATTATAAACAGACCGTCCCGTACTCTTTAAAAGAATCTTATGCAATTCCCAACTATTTCTGAAGGCTGAATGTTATGACAATATACAGAATTATCTGTAAATTTGCATACAAAAAAGTGCCGTTTAGCTATCCATGATAAACGGCACAATAAGTGTAAAAAGGAATTTCTTATCATAAAAATCTGTTATCCGGTTTTATCATATTCGAAGTTGTATGTCTGGGTAGCACCAAATGAAAAACTCCAGTGGATCCGGATCACATTACCGTTATCATCACAATCGAATTCAATGTCTGCACTATATCCGTCCTTACCCCCGAAGCTGCCCTTGCTTATGAAACCCTTTTCATCGTATTCAAAGAGTATAATACCATTAAGCCAGTAATCGAAGTTGTCGTAAATTGCCTTTACTAGCCTGCCCTCCGGAGAATAGATATAATTCTCGCTTCCTTTCACTCCATCTGATCTTTCGAACCGCCTTACGGCAAGTTTTCTGTCTTTGCGAAAATCGTATCTGAACGTAGTCTTCCGCCCATCGTTATGATGTCTGTATGATTCGATCAGTAAACCTTTGTCGTCATATTTGAATGTTGTTTCGGTTATTAGTCCATCCTGACGCTCGAATACTTTCTTTACCAGTTTTCCGTTAGAATCGTATTCGAAATGTGACGGACCGCCGTTCTCTTTATTATAGTCATAATTCTCCTTCATTAGCCTGAAGTTTTCAGTGTTAGTTATGAAAACATTGGATGATGTGAAAGATTCCGGCGGTGAATCTGGCTCATTCTCATATTCGAGTGTGAATGTCTGACTCCAGCCACTCCCAAATTTCCATACTTCGGCAGCCAGGTCTTTCTCCTCGTTGTATTTGTACTCGATCGATCCTAATGTCTGGCTGTCTCTCGTTATCCGACCACCTGTTTTGGTACCTGCATCGTCATAAACGTAATCGATGGTTCCAAAAAACCATCCGTTAAGACCCTTACAGGCCGCCTGAACCATTCTCCCATAAGGATCATATTTGTATTTAACATTACCTTTCACGCCATCAGACCTGCTGAAATGCTCTGAGATCATGTTATCTTCTGCATCG
>JANQEH010000237.1 GCA_028278455.1 bacterium | reverse complement strand
ATATGGCAGCCCCGCCGGAGATCCTGGACGAACTGAAATGGGCAGGTTTCGACATGATGAGCCATGCCAATAACCATACTTATGATTACGGAGAGATCGCGATCCTCGAAACACATGAATTCGCAGAGAAAACCGGGATCCCGATAGCTGGGAGCGGAAAGGACCTGCAGAGGGCACGTCAGCCCGTATATTATAAGTCGGCCGACGGACTGATCTCACTGCTTTCAACGGTTTCGACATTTACAAGTTACGGGAAGGCAAGCCCGTCAAGACCGGATTTGCACGGCAGGCCAGGATTGAATCCTCTTACGGTTGAAAGAAAGTATACAATAGATAGTGAGACCGCAGTCAAACTGATAAAAGCTGCTCGGGACGGCGGGATCCCAGCACGGGAACCGAGGAACAACAGCATGAGACTTCTTGGTACCAATATCGCGATCGGTGACGGCTATGGATCGATTTATGAGGTCGATGAGAATGATCTGGAAGGCAACCTCAATGCTGTCAGGGAAGCCAGTCAAAATTCCGATTATGTTGTAATGTCCATGCACGCGCATGAAGGCACCCGGATGGACACACCTCCAGAATTCTTAAGCGATTTTGCTCATCAATGCATCGATAACGGCGTCGATATTTTCTTTGTTCATGGGCCTCATATCCTGAAGGGTATAGAAATCTATAAAGGCAAACCGATATTCTACAGCCTGGGGAACTTCGTTTTCCAGAACGAGACAGTAGAAAAACAACCGTGGGAGTTCTACAACCGTTATGGACTGGATGACAGCGCTACTCCGCAGGAAGCATATGATAAAAGGACTGACAATGATAAAAAGGGATTCCCGTCAAGAGATGTTTACTGGGAGGCCATTGTCCCGATAGTTAAATTCAATAACGGAGAGCTTGTTGAAATAAAAATGATACCGATCACACTCCTTTATGGAGAACCGAGAGGGATAAGAGGCAGGCCTATGATCGCAGATGCTGAACTCTCTAAAAAGATACTGGATTCTCTGATAAGCATGTCAGAGAAATTCGGTACAAAGATCGAAATAGATGGCAATACCGGCTACATCAAAGGTAATTGATATATTTGATAGACAGGAATGTCTCTCACACTACAAAAGATGAATTAATGGGAATTGATAAAATGGGGAATTATTCCCGGACAAAGCACAGGAAATTACCGCACTGGCGATTAAAGGTGCCTTTTACTTCATTACTTTCAGAACAAGAAACAGGATAACTCTTTCGAAGACTGAACAGAAGATTGTTTTTGATCATAATGTTGTTGGTCAAAATAAGTTTTATTCCCTGATAGCTGCTATCGTTATGCCTGATCACGTCCATGCTTTTCTAAAACCTAAAAATGAATTAGGTTTGCCAAGAATACTCAAGGGTATCAAAGGAGTCAGTGCAAGGTGAGTAAATCAATACAGACTAAGAACTGGAAGTGTATGGCATGATGAATCTTTTGACAGAATAATAAGAAACGAATTGGAATTGAGTGAAAAATTAGAATACATGTATTGTAATCAACTATTAAAGGATTTGACTGAAAATACAAATGAATACCATGGTTGGTTTTACAACGATAGTTTTGAAAAATAACAGCCAATAATCCAGAAGTAGTATGACAGACATTCCTGTCTGTCATAAAACGCAGGCTGAAACCTACGGCTACCATATTTAAAGAATTTTACTGACTGTCTTCTCCTACTTTTCGGGCACTGCGTCTTTGCGAGTGCATTAATGATCATTTCTCCATTATCCTGATCAAAACTTTTACAAACACCTTAATCCCGAATTCAAGGTACTCCATATCCACAGTTTCGAAAGTATCTGACGGCCTGTGGTAGTACGGCGTGGTATCCCCGTTCTGATATTCCTCAGTAATCCCTACAGCCCTGTAATCAAGCCTCCGGAATGATGTATGATCTGTCGCAGGAACATCCGAATAATGAAGAGGGACTTCCCAGTTATTCTCTTTCAAAACGTCACGATATACATCCATTATCCCATCATATGGCAGTTCCAGCTCGATCGCCCGGTCATTATCGGAATCCCATGCAAACTGGTCAATTGTATGCACTGAATGTATATTCAGATTATCATCTTTCACTTTTTGAGCGAAACTCCTGCTCCCTCGCAATCCCTTTTCTTCATCATCAAAAAATACAAAAATAATGTTCTTTAGTCTATTCTCGAGCTGCATCATATTTATAGCGGTACCATAGACAAATGCCGCACCTGATGCATTATCATTAGCACCCGGGCATTCTCTCACAGTGTCATAATGAGCTCCGATTATTATATATTCATTCGAAGAAGTTGTTGCCTCAAGTATTGCATAAATGTTTTCACCGCTACTGTTGTATTCCTGACGAAGAGGTTTCAATCCCAGCTCTTTCATTCTTTCAACAATGTAATCACGGGCTATTTTTTTATTTTTCAGTGTAAATCTGTCTGGAAGATGTTTCCCGTTAATGGGAGTGTTTCCGGAAAGGTCGGAAATAAAGTCGCTTACCCTGCTGCTCTCACCCTGCGTCTCAATACCTGTTCCTGCATAAATTATTAGATTTTGTAAGATCAATACAGGTATAATAATACAAACGAATTTCTTCAATTTTCTATTTTTCCTTTTCTGTATCCGGAAGGTTACCTTTGATTATCATTATCAGGCTGGCAAGATCATTCACAGTAGCCTTTTCCGGCTCCAGAAACACCGCCGGTTTCACTACCATTCCGGATTCAGTACAGTAATCCATCAGTTCGAACATGAATTCATGATATGAAATCGCGAAAGCCTGAAGGGCATTCATGGTCTCGAGTTCTTTCTGAAGATGCTCGAAATCGATTACCTGCAGAAACCTCGATGCGATGTTTTCTGCGATGGCAGTACAATGAGTGAATATCTTATCAACTCCGATCTCCTCTATAACCGGTACGATGAAACTTCCATCGGATTTCAATATCTGGTATTCGCTGAACTTGGAAATGATTTCCGGAGTCTGTATTCTGCCATTCTCGGCAAATTCAGAAAGAAGAAGATTGAACTCATCAAGGTTGATCAGCATCTGATTAACCTGCTGGCCGATGTGTTGATTCCAATTGAATCGGAAGGTTACTCCCTGTTTTTGGACTGCGGTTGTTCCCATCATGAACTGTCTCGGAGTCTCGATTGCCCATAAGACACCTGTCCAGAACGGCTGGGCAGTAGTTAGAGGTGTTTTAACCCGTATATTTCTCTCCGCAAATTCCCGCCAGACAAGTTCATCGAGAATATACGAAAAAAGTGTTGAAAACTCATATCCTGATTGACCTCTTTCTTCAAATGCATTTTTAAGGCTATTGATATCATCAACCAGATATTTACCTATTATCTCGGCGCTCGATGTTAACAGATTCCGGAGATATTCGATCTTTTTATTATACAGGATCGGGAATGTAGTATAAAACTTGTTTCCTGACTGAACAAGGAGATTCCAGTCCATTAAAAGCCTGATCTGACTTCCTAAAAGCTGTATCTTTTTGGCCTGAAGCTCCTCGATAGTTGCTCCACCGACACAGCTCACCAGTATAATAAGGTTATTATCCATTGTGATAATACTTTCCGGGGGATAACCTGCTGTGTTCGCGAAGGATGAAAGCTGGAAATTCAGCCTAACCATTCCTTCTCTGGGTGGCTGGGGTTCCTG
>JANQEH010000218.1 GCA_028278455.1 bacterium | reverse complement strand
TATATCCTGCTTTTGGTGATGCCTTCAGATAAATTCGATATTAATATACATCCGACAAAACTCGAAGCAAGGTTTAATGACGAAAGGGGACTTCATCACTGTTTTTCTGAAGCAGTAAAAAAGGCTCTCGGCAGTAATATTCAGGGAATTTTGTCCCGCGATGTGATTAGTAGCAGTACGGTTCCTGACAATGTTGAACATTCCCAGAAATTAGAGTTTAAATTGAACAAATTTAATTTAGACGACAACAATACCCAGCTCGATCTTCCCGCTGAGAAAATAGGAATCAGGAATGACAAAGAAGGTATAGAAAACCTCCGCCAGGATGAAATTACAGGCAAGAGCACAATTTCAAAGCATACAGTTGACAGCGATAAAGTCTGGCAGGTGCATCAGTGTTTTATTTTTGCTCAGGTAAAAAGCGGGCTTATAATTATTGACCAGCATACTGCTCATGAAAGAATTTTGTATGAAAAAGCTATGAAGATGCTTTATGAGGGTGAGAAACCATCACAGCAGCTGCTTTTTCCGCTAACTGTAACGCTTTCTATGGATCATATGGTAGTTTTGAATGAGATAAATACATTTCTCGAAAAACTTGGATTCCAGGTAAAGATATTCGGTGACGATACAGCTGTTATCGAAGCTGCACCTCTTGAAGTGAAAGCGGGCAGGGAAGAAAACGTCCTGAGAAAAATGCTTGAAGAGTATCAGAACAATGAGTACAAAGATCTCGATATCCATGACCGGGTTGCACGCACTTTCGCATGCCGATCAGCTATAATGAAAGGGGATAAACTTACAATAGAAGAAATGTATAAATTGATCGATGATCTATTCGCTACAGATTTTCCTTTCTACTGTCCTCATGGCAGGCCGACAGTCATTGATATGAGCATAAAAGAACTAAATGAAAAATTCATCAGGTGAGCATTTCATTTCGAACAGACTGAAATGAAACATTTTTCAAACTGGAAGCATATATTCAAGGGAAGGGAATCCGCTTGCTTTTAGAATAATAAATGTCTAAATTTTGGCTTGCATCAAACAGCAGTTTAAATAGTAATTATTTGAAACTATATCTGTTTAGTTTTCTATGAAAAACAGGTTCTCAAAATATCGAATTCCTATTCATTTCATCATAGTTTTCTTTCTGCTTAGTATACAGGTTTTCAGCATATCCTGTTCTGACCTTCCTGAAGAAAGGAAAATCAGGATATATTCATCAGACTCAGGAGAAGAAGAAGCGGGAGAAATTGAAAGTTTTCTTATTACAGGTCTACCACCGCAAGCCGGGGGAACTTCTGTTCTTGTTCTTCCATTTACAGATATTACACCGGGAGCAGAAGGCAAACTTTCAGGTAGTGCTGCTGAGGTCATTACATTCCTTATGAGGCAGTATCCCGATCTTAACGTTTACTATATGGAAGAACTATTCCCATCGAGCGATTTGCCCGATGGTGTTGTGACAGAGACCATGCTGACAAGAATACTCGATAGAGATATCCTTGATTACTATATTGAAGGAAATGTAACTGAAACAGGAAATGAGTATACTTTGAGTTATACTATTGTCGATGCTAAAAGCCAGGCTACGACAAAAGAAGAAGAAATAGTTAAAAACCGGGATCAGGTGGTTGAATTGATAAATGAGGCGGGATCTGGTATGTATTCAGCATTAATTCCAGATTCGGAAGAAGAATTCACGCCGATAAATACAAGCCTATCTGCATTCAGTAATTTTGTCAAGGGTATCAGAGCTGAAGAGGCATTCGATATACTGACAGCCATGGGTTATTATATTGAATCTCTTGTCGAGGATAATTCCTTCGGCAAGGTCTATGGCAGGATCATTTCCCTGTATTTTAAGAATGAGGAGTTTTTCGAAGATGTTGATATCGAGTTTTTCCTGAGGGAAGCAAGTAATTATCGAGACCAAATGAACGACAGCGAGAAACTGACTTTCTCGGCCTACCATAGTCTTCATTTTGGAAAATTTGACGAGTCATTATCATTATTCCGGTCCCTTACAGAAATGTCTGGCAATGATCCTGAAGGATATATAGGTTTAATGAAGGTCTATCTAGAGCTTGGCCAACCGGAGCAGGCACTGGAAACTGCCTCCACCTATACGAATAATTCAATAAGTGATGTATACCTGCTGAAACTGCAGAGCAGGGCTTATTCAATGATAGGCAGATTTGATGAGGCTCTGAATTTAATAGACACATATGTTGAAATGGATTCGATGAACATAATACCGCTGATGGAAAAATCCAGACTTTTATTTAATTGGGGAAGAGAGACTGAAGCGGTTGAGGTGCTGGATGTTGCACTTAAAATAGATTCATCCGCGGTAAAACCAAGACTGCTTCTTAGCAGCATCTATATCAGTAGTATGGATTTCAAAAAGAATATAAATAATCTTAGCTCATATATAGAAAATACTCAGCTGATCGAACCGGAAAAGTTGCTGGAGGTAATGCTTAATCTTTTCATTTCTTATACGTATACCGGGCAGTACAATAATGCAATAAATATAGGAGATGACCTTATAAGAATAGGTTCAGGTGACAGGTCTCAGGAGTATCCGCTATGGCTTTCTACTTATGTAGCTTTTCTACAATGTGAATTGGGTCAGAACGATAAATTATTTGATATCCTTGAGCCGTATATCAGAGACAGTTTTAAGGATCCAACCATATTCACTCTGCTTTCAATAATGACCTTGAATTCTTCATCTGAAGTATTAATTAGTGAGTTTAACGACCTTTATGATAGCTTTATAGGTAGAGAAAGAAGAGCCGGTCTTTACAGGAATATCAGATCGGGTTTTGAGAACTATAAGCAGGGGAATTTTTCTCAAGCTGTTATCGATCTAAAAAAAGTTCAGGAGTACGAATATAATCCGCTGGTTGGTTACTATATATTTCTTTCATTAATCGAGCAAAATGATCTCAAGGGCTCAGAAACAGAAATAGATAATTTCTATAACAACCTCGCTCTTGAAAAATTTGAAACAAGTATTGCCCTTCCCAGGTTTTATCACGCCCAGGCATTGCTTTTTGAGAAAAAAGGCATGACCGACAAATCCTCTAATGTATATCGGAATTTGAGTGATCTTTGGGAGCTTTCAGATGATGAAATGCAGTTTAAACAACAAATTATGAATAAACTCCGATGAAATGATGGAAACAGTTTTAGACTATTTAAAAGAGAAATCTGTTACTCACGCTGAAAAACTGATAATATGTTCAAAAGAACAAAAGATGTCATTTATGCAGCTTGCCGATCTTTCCTGCAGATTTGCTTCTGGGCTTCGCTCTGTGGGCCTGAAAAAAGGGGATAGGTTTGTAATTGCTCTTCCAAATTCATCTGAGTATTTAGTCGCTTATTATGGAAGTATGAGAGCAGGTTGTATTTCAGTTTCGGTTAATCCCGATATCCGTGAAGATGTTTTCAGGC
Source organism: bacterium (assembly GCA_028278455.1). Taxonomy (GTDB): domain Bacteria; phylum SM23-31; class SM23-31; order SM23-31; family SM23-31; genus JANQEH01. The sequence goes on along the minus strand of JANQEH010000218.1, from coordinate 9,226 downwards.
ACATTCTACGAATTACTGGTGCCGCAGCAGTAATACATAATGCTGAATTCGAAAACAAAAACAATGAAATTCTCAGAAAACAAGAGAATCAAATAAAAAGTATCAATACAGCTGAATCACCCGGTTCATCAGACCTGTCCTATTCAAAAATTGTCCGGGATTTTTCTCATAGCCCGGAAGAGCAAATACCAAAAAGAGATGATCCGGTAATTATCCAGTTTACAATCTCAAACCAAAGGATGCCCGAGGCCTGCGTGATTTCTCATTCGGCTCTTCTGGAAAGCTCTAAGGCAGCTGTTTTCGCTTCTGGTATGACTCATGAAGACAGGATAACAGGTATTATGCATTTCAGCAACCCGCTTGCGCAGACCTTTTCACTGAACAGCGCCATAATTACCGGAGCAACTGTTCTGCCGGGAAGATCAGAAACAGAGAGAGACATTCTCGGGACAATAGTCGGTGAAAATGCTACAGTTGTTGTCGGTGATCCGATAATGTTTGAGAAGATCATCATCCCCCAGAAAAATATCCAGATAAAAACCGATCTCAGAATTGGAATTACTTCACATGAAAGATCAGGAATCGATCTCAGCGACGGATTTGAAAGAATTTTTAATTCCAGGTTTATGAAATGCCTATGCCTTGCGGAAACTACTTCCGCGGTTACTTCCAGAATACAAACTGAAACGGGGAATACTGATACTGTAGGGATTCCTTTTGAGAATGTGAAACTTGTACTGATTGATGAATCAGGCGAAGAGACATTTGATGATAATTCAGGTGAATTATCAGTCAAAAGCCCGATGAGCATGATAGGAACATTCTTCAATGATGAAATCAAACCTAATGAAACTGATATTATTAATACAGGTCTAATCTGCAGGTACAATAGTGACGGGGAAATGATTCTGATATGCCACAAAGATGAATTGATTAACAAGGGTGGTTTTCTCGTCAATTCTGTAGAGATCGAGGATCATATCAAACTTCACCCTGAGGTTGAGGACGCTGCAGTCATTGGGATTGATGATACTGAGAGATTAAAAGAAATTAAATCTTATATAGTAGCTTCTCAAAATAAAACTGTCAATCCAAAAGATATCATTGATCATGTCAAAAAAAAATTCCCCGTCTACAAGTGTCCTAAAGAGGTTGTCGTTGTTGATACCTTACCAAAAGATGAGAATGGCAGGACAATAAAAAGACTTTTAAAATAAAAAGAATTATAAATTTATAAAAATTTTTTGTAAATTGTGGGTCTTAGATAGATTGAATATAATCATAACCACAAAATAAGTGGAGGTAGGTGTGTTAGAATTTCAGACTGAAAATATTAGAAATATTGCATTGATAGGACATGGTGATGCCGGAAAGACATCTATGGTTGAAGGTTTTCTGTTTTCTACAAAAGAAATAAACAGACTTGGGACTGTTGATGACGGCACAACAGTTTCGGACTATAACTCTGATGAGATTGATAGAAAGTTTTCAATCAGCACATCTTTGATGCATTGCGTCAGGGAGAGCACAAAAATAAATATTTTAGACACACCGGGATATATAGATTTTACAGGTGAAGTAAAAAGCGGGCTGCATCCTGTCGAGATCAGCGCGTTGGTGGTTAGTTCAGTAGCAGGTATAGAAGTTGGGACTGAGCTTGTGTGGGGATATACTCAAAAAAGTAAAAAACCTTCATTAGTAATACTTAACAAACTCGATAAAGATAATTCTAAATTCCAGGATATTCTGCTCAACTTGAGAAACACGCTTACCACGAAAGTGTTCCCCGTACAATTTCCTGCAAACGAAGGGGCGGTTTTTGACAGTATAGTTGACGTCATCGATATGAAACTTCACAAGTACACAGGAGATAAATCAGGAAATTACAAGAAAGAAGATATACCAGCTGACCTTTCCGGTAAAGCCGAAGAGCTCAGGAATGAACTCAAGGAGATCGTTGCAGAAAGTGATGATGATCTTCTGGAGAAATACCTTGAGGAAGGTGACCTTACTGAAGATGAATTCAAAAATGGTCTGAGAAAAGCGATAATCGATTGCAATATTTTTCCGCTTCTCTGCTCTTCAGCAGAGTTGAATGTTGGACCGGCATCAATTCTTGATTTCATTATCGATTACTGCCCGGATCCCTCAATGGTAGGTGACATAAAAGCAACTAATCCGAAGGCAAAAGAAGAACAGCCTGTAAAAGTCTCTGCGGACGGCCCTGTCTCGTTCCAGGTATTCAAGACTATTTCAGAGCCGCATGTCGGTGAACTTTCATTCTTCAAATGCTATTCAGGAGCAGTTAAACCTGGTTTAGAGCTTATCAATAATGATAATAGCGTAAAGGAAAGGCTTGGCCAGATTTATTCAATGAATGGACACGACAGGAAAGAGATCGCCAGAGTTGAGGCAGGAGATATCGGCGCTATTGTTAAACTTAAAGATACGCATACCGGAAATACACTTAGCGCGTCAAACAATCCTCTTGAGTTCAGACAGATCGAGTTCCCAAATCCTGTAATAAGGATGGCAGTCAAACCAAAATCAAAGGGAGACGAAGAAAAGCTTATGTCCGGGTTGAATAAACTGCACGAAGAAGATCCATCGTTCTTCGTGACAGTTGACACTGAACTTCATCAAACGATACTTTCGGGACAAGGAGAGATGCATCTTGAAATAGTGATCAAGAGATTGAAGAATAAACTTGGTGTTGAAGTTGAAACTGAAGATCCGAAAGTACCTTTCCGTGAGACTATCAGAAAAACAGTTAAAGTTCAGGGAAAATACAAGAAACAGAGTGGCGGTCGTGGACAATACGGTGACACCTGGATCGAACTTTCGCCAAAATCCCGGGGAGATGGTTTTGAATTCGTCGATAATATCGTTGGCGGTGTCATTCCTTCAAAATACATCCCGGCAGTAGAAAAGGGTATTAAAGAGACTATGGAAACAGGAATTGTCTCCGGCTGCCCGATAGTTGATGTTAGAGTAAGCCTTTATGATGGATCATTCCATAATGTGGACTCATCGGATATGGCATTTAAGATTGCTGGATCAATGGCTTTCAAGAAAGCGTTTGTCGAAGCTAATCCGATACTTCTTGAGCCAATCTATGAAGTGGAAGTTATTGTACCGGAGGATTATATGGGTGATGTTATGGGGGATCTTTCTAGCAGAAGAGGAAGAATTTTAGGGACAGATTCCGAAGGAGCATTTCAGGTAATCAAAGCCCATGTCCCTCTTATGGAACTCTATAAGTATTCAACCAGTCTGCGGTCTATTACTTCTGGTAGAGGGCTGCATAGGAGGAAATTCAGCAGCTATGAAGAGATGCCCGGCGATATTAAAGATAAAGTGATCAAAGAATTCGAAGAGTCAAAGCAGCAAGACTGATCAGCAATCAACCAAAAAAATCTAAGGATCAAATGGAAAGACTGTGGTCTCCGTGGCGCAGTGAATATATCGAAACTTTGCGCTCACCTGATGAAGAGTGTGTTTTCTGTGATATTGCTAATAGAGAAAACGAAGATGAAAAGGTTTTCGTTGTTCAGCGCAGAAAATTCAATTACGTCGTGATGAATATTTATCCCTATAACAACGGCCACATGCTTGTTGTACCTTATGATCATGTTGATAATATTACCCAACTTGAAGATGAAGTTTTAAATGAATCAATGTTTCTTCTGAAATCATTGACGACAGTGCTGGCAGGGATATTTAAACCTCAGGGATTTAACCTTGGATTAAATCTCGGAGAAGCAGCGGGGGCAGGAATTCACGAACATTTACATTTCCATATTGTTCCAAGGTGGAAGGGTGATTCCAATTTCATGCCTGTTCTCGGAAAAACCAAGGTCATTTCAACGGATCTGAAATTAGGTTACGAAAAGATAAGGGAGCAAATCAACAGGCTATTTCCTGTTTAATTTGACTAAATAGAAATTATTATATAGACGAATACCAGAATGTATTCGTCTATTTTTTTGAGATTATTATGTTAAATAAATGACCATTCTTTCTGCAGTCCATCTAATTTTTGGAACTATTATAGTTCTCCCCGAATTAAATCTAATTAGAAGCCCTTTCGATATATTAATTTGAATTTACTTGAAAATATTTCTGAACTGTGAATTAACTGTTAAACGATTAAAAACGGTAATAATTTTTTAAGTATTCTATTTTGAGAATATTGTTCAATATCGTATATTAATACCATCAGGAGAAGGAAAACAGAAATAATTCTATAATATCAATCTTAACATCCATGGATATAGAATGAGAATTAGGGTAATCCAGCATATAAGATTTTTAATTGTGTTTCTCATTGTATTCCCTATTATATCAACTTTTGCATTTTCCCAGGAAAACTCTACCGGAAATAAGGATCAGAACAAACTTTTGAACAGTACTGAAAAAGACACGATTAAATTCAAACTGTTTGAAATCGAGGGTGTCTCAGATGAATATAAACGGAGGATAATTGAAGGGATCAAATTGAGCTATGCAAATTCTCCGGATTTTGAAGTTCCTTTTTCAATGTTTGATTCATTAACTGCAATGAGGCCGGACAGACCTGAAGGTTTTTTTTTGAAATCCGCATTATATTTTTCTCTCTATTCTGCTAATCCCCGAAGTGTACATTTTGACAGTCTCAAGTATTTCTCTGATAAAGCTATAGAGCTTACAAAAAAGCTTATGGAAGACGATCCTGATAACAAATACTATAAGTTATATTTAGGAGCTGCCTATGGCAATATGGGATTATACTATCTGAATAATGGAAGCTATTGGAAAGCATACAGAAACGGTAAAAAGGGTAAGAACTACCTTGAAGATGCATTAAAGACAGATCCTGACTTCGGAGATGCCCAGTTTGGGATCGGTATATTTTATTATTATACTGATGTACTTTCAAAGTATATTAAACCGCTGCTATATATTATAGGAATGAGCGGAGACAGGAAAAAAGGCCTTAGTATGTTGGAGGCATCTCTAAAAAATAGTACTCTGGCACAGGTTGAGTCAAGGGATTACCTTGCTAGATTCTACAGCAGATATGAAGGAAGAAGGGATAAAGCAGAACAATATTTACTTTTTCTCCATGAGACTTTCCCTGATAATCCTTTCTACCTATTCAATCTTTCTGTGTTTTATTATGATTACGGTGATTATATACGATCAGCTGAACTTTTTTCCAAAGTTGAAAAAGAAACCGATTTAAAATACAAGTTCTATCACAGAGGGGTATCTTTCTACCTCGGCTTGATCTATCACAAACTCGGGGATTATAATATTTCCAACACTTATCTGGACAGGGTTGTGAACAGATACGGTATGAGTTCAGAGATTCTTCGGAGAAACACTTATTTCTTTATAGGAAAGAACCTTGAATGTCTGGGAAAAAGAAACCAGGCACTTTCCTATTATAAAAAGGCTGAAGACGTAGATATTGATTCGCATAAATATGAGATCGAATACTATCTGGAAAATGCATTATCCGAGGGAGATTTCAAACTGATCGAGACTGACAAACTGATCAATAACCGAAAATATGATAAAGCTATTGCCAATGCGAAATCAAACCTGTCTGAGCTGCTGAATACCAGTAACGGCAAATCTGAAAGGATAGCAAATCTCTTCAGATTAAGGATAACCGAGGCAAATTTAAAGCTGGACAATATAGAGCAGGCAAAAAAAGAGTTTGTTCAGATAAATGTCAGGGAGATTGACGAAAACAAGGTCGACATTGCAAGATATTTTACTGCAGGTGCAGAGATATATCTTGCACTGGATAAAAAAGAAAAAGCCTGGGAGTATCTCGATGAAGTCTATGGAATGGAAAGAAACAGTCTTCCCGTATATTTCGTAAGACAAGCCCTGTATCTGCAAAGGAAGATATTGGGTGAAATCAAGAAAAGATAGAATAAAAGATCCTTTACTTACTGGAATATAAGCCGATAAATACATATATTATTTTAAGAAACTAATCGTGCCAATTTAATTGAGGCTGAAATGAGAAATGCCGTTTTTATTGTAGTTTTACTGTCTATATTCAATCATATCATAAACTGCAGCTCTTCTCAAAAAATTACTGAAAGCAGGCCTGTTTACGAAGAAGAAAAAACCTACCTCGATTATTTTAATCTTGCGCGGAACAATTTCAATGAGAATAAATTTGACGATGCTGAAGGTATGTTGGAGAAATGTCTTGAGCTGAATCCCGGTTATTCACCTGCAAGTATATTATTTGGTGAATTATACCTTGCAAGAAATGAGCTTGAAATGGCCCTTGTAAAGTTTCAACAGGCTTTAAACCAGAATGCATATTCAGTTTCTGCAAGAACAGGCATAGGCAGGATTCACCTGAACAGGGGGCAATTGGATCGCGCCCTCATTGCGTTTGAGAATATTATCAGAATAGAATCAAATAATCCTGAACCCTGGTTTTACAAAGGTGTGATATTAAATCAGCAGGCAAAAGAATTCCTGAGTGTAACTTCATTTGTCAGAGCAATTAACCTTGATGAATCCTATAGAAAAACAGTTGAAGAGATTATTCCAATAACCGATCCCCGGATAAGTAAGATCTTCAAGAAAGAATATCTCGCGATCGAAGGAAAGCCAGTAATCAGCAAGTGCGATCTTGCTGCTTTGATCGGAGCCGTATTTAATACTAGACGGATATTCAGGGATGTATCAGAAGGATTCAAAACCCCGGAAGAACTTGAGTCTGAAATGCTTAGAGTCTCCATATCTGACGTGCCTGAATACCACTGGGCATATGATGAGATCAGGATGTCTGTCAGCTCCGGCCTTCTTGAATTGTTTCCAGATAACACTTTCAAGCCAGATCAGCCTGTTATCAAAGCGGATTTTGCCAGTGTCCTTCAGAAACTCACCATAAGAATGACAAATGACAGATCTCTTCTTACAAAATATATTGGCGAGAATTCACCTTATGATGACCTTAACAGTTCCCACTGGGCCTATCCGTCGGTACGCCTCGCTGTGGATAATAATTTTCTCACACCGAGAATGAACAATATCTTTGGTATTAGCGATCATATTGATGGTATAACCGCAATTAACGCTATGACAAAAGCGGCTAAATATTAATATTAACAGAGAGGTAGGCTATGGCGGCAAGCGATATTCAAAGAATTGGTGTGCTAACCGGAGGTGGAGACTGCCCTGGATTGAATGCTGTTATAAGGGCGGTCACAAAAACTGCAAACAAAGTCTATGGCCTCACCGTTGTTGGAATTGAAGACGGATTTGACGGACTCCTTCAACCATATAAAGCAAAAGAGATTACTCCCCAGATGATCTCAGGGATATTATCACAGGGGGGAACAATTCTTGGAACTACCAACAGGGGAAATCCATTTGAGTACAAGAGAAAAGTTAACAACAAAATCATCCAGGAAGATATATCTGATATAGCCGTTAAGAATTTTCACGCCCTGAACCTTGATGCACTTATTGTTATCGGAGGTGACGGTTCTCTTAAGATTGCAGACAGATTCTTTAGAGAAAAGGGTATCCCGGTCGTAGGAATTCCCAAAACGATTGACAATGATCTTGAGTCTACAGATATGACTTTCGGTTTCAGGACGGCAGTTACAACTGCCACTGAAGCTATAGATAAACTCCATACGACTGCTGAAAGCCATCACAGAATCATGATTCTTGAACTAATGGGAAGGTACGTCGGGTGGATAGCTCTTGAATCAGGAATTGCCGGTGGTGCAGATGTAATAATTATTCCCGAGATTCCTTACAAGATAGAGAAGATAGTTGAAAAGGTAAGTCAGAGAAGTTCTGTGGGTAAAAAGTTCAGCATAATCGTTGTAGCAGAAGGAGCAAAACCTGAAGGAGGTACCCATGCAATAAAGAGCTCTGCCGACCAGGAACTTGGGGCTGAAAGGCTGGGAGGGGCTGGAGAGAGACTCGGGTATGAACTCAATGAGATAACGGATATTGACTACAGGGTAACTGTATTAGGGCATTTACAGCGAGGAGGTTCTCCTTCTGCCCTTGACAGAATTCTTTCTACGAGATTCGGTGAGAAAGCCGTACATCTCCTGATGCAGAAGGAATTCGGTAAAATGGTATGCCTCAAAACTCCGAATATAAAATCGGTTATGATAGATGAAGCAGTAAGCAGATTCAAAAGCGTGGATCCGTCAGGTGAAATGGTTAAAACAGCAGAGTCAATAGGTATTTCCTTTGGCCGTTAAGTCTGAACAGGCATTATAACAAACTACATAGTGTTTTATCTCTCCAGATCAAATCCACTTGATTTTTTGAGATTAAGTTACTAAAATATATATTAATCTTATAATTTGCGTATTGTGTATTTATTAGAAAGTAGAGGTAGTGATGACGATACCGGCATCCCAGCTTAGAACAGGCATGGTAATTAGTTACAAAGGTGAATTTCACAGGATTGTCAACTATCAGCACCAGGTCCTCGGTAGGGGTTCAGCAAGAATCACCGCAAAACTGAAAAATCTCCAAACAGGATTAAATATTGAAGCAAAATTTCGTTCTGATGAAAAAATGGAGCCTGTACGAATAGAAACTCATGAGCTTGAGTTCCTTTATGAATCGGGAGATGATTATTATTTTATGAGGCAGGATAATTACGAACAAATCTCCCTTCATGCAGATATGGTGGCTGATATCAAGGAGTTTATGCTTCCGAATTTCATATATTCTCTTGAATTTTTCGAAGAAAATCCAATAGGTATACAACCACCGAGAACAATGGAAATGAAAGTAGTTGAAACTGAACCAAAACTAAAGGGTGCCACAGCATCAGCCTCACTTAAACCTGCTACTCTTGAAACAGGACTTGTAGTGGGTGTACCCTCTTTTGTTGAGGTTGATGATGTGATAAAAATAGATACTGTCGAAAAGAAATATATGGAAAGAGCTAAATAAATGGACCTTGGACTCAAAGAAGCTGCGGCAGCTGTTGCAGGCGCCAGCACCGGGCTTGGAAAGGCAGTTGCATTGGGGCTGGCTAGGGAGGGATGTAATATTGCGATTTGCTCACGGTATGATGAAAACGTTAGGAAAACTGCCGACGAGATAGAGAAAGAAACTGGTGTGACTGTTCTGCCTGTCAAAGCTGATCTTACAAGCAAAGATGATATAAATTATTTCATCTCCAGTACAGCTGAGAAATTTGGCAAGCTTAATATTCTATATACGAATT
>JANQEH010000199.1 GCA_028278455.1 bacterium | reverse complement strand
AAGGAACGGAATGCTTGCCGATTTTATAATAATTTCAGAAGATGTTACTGAAATCCCATCGAAACAACTGCTGGATATTAAAGTAGAACAGACATACCTCGGCGGAAAGGAGGCTTACCGCAGGCAGTAAAATGTGACGCAGGTCACAGCATTACCCGGTATAAGAAAAAATTCTTTTCTGAACATTCATCATTTTGTATTTTAGATTAACGGAATAAACCGCCCTAACCAAATTTTCCCGGGTGTTAAAGTCTGTTCAATGTAAAAAAATGAAATTTTCTGCAGTAAAAACGGTCTGTTTACTGATTGTCGTCCAAGCCTTTCTTACACATCTTGAAATAACTGCACAGGATAAAGATCTAATCTTCGAAAGGTTCTATACATCTGACGGCTTACCGAACAATACAGTCAGAGCAATTTGTCAGGATAGTTCCGGTTTTTTATGGATCGGTACTATTGACGGCCTTGTACGTTATGATGGTTATAATTTCAAGATATACAGGCCTGATCCTAAAGATAGTTCAAGTATTTCTCACCATTCTATTCTATCATTATATTGTGACAGCGCAGGTATACTCTGGATTGGATCAAACGGAGGCGGACTCATTAAATATGACCGGTACACAGACTCATTCAAGACTTTTTCTCAAGACAGTAATAATCCTGATAGCATCAGCAATAATACAATAAGGTGTATTATTGAGGATAGGGAAAGAACTCTCTGGATCGGAACGGATGGGGGTGGTTTGAACAAAATGGACAGGAGAACAGAAAAATTCATTAATTATAAAAATGATCCTGGCCATAGGGATTCAATCTCACATGACAGGATCTGGACAGTTTATGAAGACCGGAACGGCAGGATCTGGGTGGGGACGTATGGAGGAGGTTTGAATAGGTTCGACAAGAGGAATAATAGCTATTATTCTTACAGGCATGATCCTGATGATCAGTTTAGTATAAGTCGAGACAGAGTCAGAAGTATATACCAGGATTCCAGGGGATCACTATGGATAGGTACCGATCATGGCGGAGTAAACCGTTTTGATATAGAAAAAGAAAAATTTATAAGATATGGAAAAAAACCTGAAGACGTTAACGGCATCAGCAACGATAGGGTGAGAACAATCCTTGAAGATAGCAAAGGCAATCTCTGGATCGGTACTGTTTATGGACTGAACCTATACAATAGAGATACCGACTCATTCATCGCGATCTACAATGAACCAGCAAATGCATATGCAGTAAGTGATAATTCCATCTGGTCAATTCTTGAAGACAGATCTGGAATATTATGGATCGGTACTATCGATGGATTGAATAAAATGAACTGGCAAAAACAGGAATTCACATATTTCTATAACAATATGTCCGATGACAGATCGATAATAAATAATGACGTGAGAGCTATTCACGAGGATCATTCCGGTGATCTTCTGGTAGGAACCGATAATGGACTTGACTATTATAGTGCAGGCAAAAAAGAGTTTACTCAGTTTAGAGATAAAAAATATATACAGGCAGCACTTGGTGATAAAAGGATCCGGTCTATCCTATATGATTCCAAAGGTATTTACTGGGTAGGGACATATCGAACCGGATTGTATAAATTCAACCTAAACAGTGCTTTGATAGAGAAAGTCGGTAAGAATAAGAGCGAGAATTCAGTATTCTCAGGTCTCAGGATCCAGTCAATAATTGAAAGCAAGGATGGGATAATCTGGATCGGCAGCTATGGCAGAGGAGTATTTAAATACATTAGAGAATCCGATGAATTTAAAAATTATAGATTTGATGAGAATGATCAATCAAGCCTTAGCAATGACAAGATATGGTCTCTTTATGAAGACAGTCGGGGAATTATATGGGTGGGAACTGTTGGTGGTTTAAATATATTTGACGCCGAAAATGAGAAATTTACAAGATTTGTCCATGATGAAACAAATGACTCTTCAATTTCAACAAACTCTATCAGAGCAATATGTGAAGACAATGAGGGAAATATTTGGATTGGGACTGACGGTGGCGGAATAAACAGATTTTTGTCAGAAAGCCGTTCCTTCGAGAATTACACGGAGGAAAACGGATTGTCGAATAACTCGGTATACGGAATTGTGAAAGATAAATCCGGGATATTGTGGTTAAGTACTAATAAAGGGATCAGCAAATTCTATCCTGAAGAAAAGGTTTTCATCACTTTTGATTCTAACGATTATCTTGAATTTGACCAGTTCAACACAGGTGCACATTATATAAATAGGGAGGGTGTGATATATTTTGGCGGTGACAGGGGATTATATAAATTTGATCCAGACAGGATCGGGCAGGACAGCTTTAAACCTCCGGTTGTTCTGACTGACCTCAAGATCTTTAATGAATCTGCAAAACCCGGAAGTCAGGCTATAGATAACTCTATTACTTATTCGAAGTTGATAGAACTTAAACACGACCAGAATGTATTTACTTTGGAGTATGCAGCACTTGACTTCAGGTTTCCGAAAAAGATAGAGTATGCATATATGATGGATGGATTTGAAGAAGAATGGAATTATGCAGGCAGCAGACGGTTTTCGACTTATGTTAAAGTTCCACCGGGTGATTACACATTTAAGATTAGATCTTCGAATAGTGTTGGGATTTGGAGTGACGATTATACTGAGGTCCGGGTCAGAGTAGTCCCGCCGTTCTGGATGACTCCTTTATTCAAGGTGTTAATGGTTTTGTCAGTACTTACATTAGGGATTATCGCTTATCGGACAAGACTAAGGTCGTTGAGCAGACAGAATACAGCACTTGAAAAACTAGTTGAACAAAAAACCTCTGAACTTCAGGCTGATCAGGAGGAATTGAAACAAGTAAATCTGAAATTGAAGAAAGAGTATGATGAAAAGGTCAAAGCTGAAAAAACAAAGTATACTCTGTACAAAATTTCAGAATCTGTAACTCTATCTCAGGACCTTTACAGTCTGTATGACTCCATTAAGGAGGCACTAAGTGATATAATAAATACTGACAATTTCTATATAGCATTAGTTGATGAAATCAAGGATCTGGCGGAGTTCGTCTATTTTTCTGACGACAAAGATTATGATCCCTATATATATAATGTTTCAAGATCAGGGACCTTGACGGCGAGGGTTTTGCAAAGCAGTAAGCCTATAATGCTTTTTAAAGAAGATCTGGAGGAGATTTATAACGAAAACAGGGGTATCCTGATTGGAACTAAACCACTTGTATGGCTGGGTGTCCCTTTAAAACTCCAGAATAAAATGATTGGTGTAATGGCTGTCCAGAGCTATACAAACCCCGATCTCTATAATGAAGTCGATCTTTCGCTGCTCGAAACTGTTTCCAGGCAGGTAGCTCTTTCGATTGAAGTAAAAAGGATGGAGGATATTGAGAAAAAGATACAGGAAAAACTTCAGAATACCCAGAAAATGGAATCTATTGGAAGGCTGGCAGGCGGTGTAGCGCATGAGTTCAATAATATTATGACAGGAATAATGGGATATGCTGAACTTCTTAAGCTCCGTTTTAAAGACAGGGATACTTTCGAAGGAGAGGCAGCTGATATAATCATTTCGAGCATTGACCGTGCTTCAAATTTAACAAAACAGCTGCTCGGATTTGCCCGCAAGGGTAAATTCAATCCCAGGAATATAAATATCAATGAAGTGATCATTGAAAATCTGAAAATAATGGAAAAGGCTTTCAGCACAAATGTTGTAGTAAAGACAAATTTCTGCGAAAACCTGCCTAAGATAGAAGGAGATACAGTCCAGTTCGAACAGGTTTTCATGAACCTTCTGATAAATGCCAGTGATGCTATGCCTAATGGGGGCAATATTTTACTTAAAACTGAAATTGTGAAGATTAATGAACTTAACCATCTCAAGTTTCCTGAATTAGAGATCGGAGACTATGTAAAGATCACAATATCAGATACCGGGCTGGGTATTCCAAAGAATATCCTGAACAAGATATTCGATCCGTTTTTCTCAACTAAGGGTATGGATAAAGGGACGGGTCTTGGGCTGGCTACAGTTTATGGTATAGTTAAAAATCATCAGGGGATGATCCAGGTGGAAAGCGAACTGGGTATGGGAACAAACTTCTATATATTCCTTCCTTCTGTGACAAACGGGAATGGAGAAGATAGTGTCGAAGAGAAGATTGACTTGATCCGCGCTAAGGGCGTCGTTTTTGTGATAGATGACGAAGAACATATCAGAAGTTTCGCTGATAAGGCTCTGAAATATATTGGATTCAGCGTATTGTCAGCTGAAGATAGCCTCGAAGCGTTGAGTATATATAAGGAGAATCATAGTGAAATAGACGTGGTGCTTCTTGATCTTATTATGCCGAATGTTTCCGGATATGAAGTATTCAGGAAGATAAGAACTATCAATCCCGATGCCCAGGTAATACTGATGAGCGGATACAGTGAGTATGAAGGAGCCTCAGAATTGATCGAAGAAGGTGCCCTCGAATTCATCCAGAAGCCTTTTAAAATGATCGACCTTACAAATACGATTAGCAAATACATTAAAAATTAATTACCTTCCATAATTCTTACTCATTGATAAAGATGAAAATATGCCCTGGAATATCTTCGTTCCGTTTTCTGCATTCTTAGCAGGTATTATACCTTATATTTATGTCGGCTGGCGATTGACCAGATCGTTATCCTCGTTATTTCCTGATTCAATAAAGTATATCAGATATTCAGTTGTAACAATTTTCGTATTTCTGAATTTTATGCCTGTATTATTCTTCTTCTATTCAGGGTTGGACCGGACTGGTCAACTCTTTGTCTATAAGCATGAATTAGTTCTCATGGATTATTTATTCAATTTCCCATTCTGGGTAGGTCTGATCATTATTGGCGAGATACTGACTTATTATATTCTGATAGAAATAATTCAGTTGATATCTGGAAAGGTATCAAATACTGACAGTGCCAGGTTATCCCGGACAATGAATATTTTGAGAATTGCAATTTTCGGAATTATGACTTTTTATGTTATTATAAAATCATATATTGATACGAACCGGATAAGGATTAAGGAATATACAGAGCATATCGAAAATCTTCCAGACAGTCTTAAAGACCTTGAGATCGTATTTGTAGCAGATCTGCATATTGACAGATATACCCGGGGAAGAAAGATAGAGGAATTCAAACAAAAGATCAAAAGTACAAATCCGGACATATTTCTATTCTCCGGAGACATGGTTTCAAGAGGTGATTATTTTATTAGTGATGCAGTCGAAACACTGAATTTCATAGAAAATCACCCCAGTAAAATAGCCTGTTTTGGTGACCATGACTTCTGGACCGGGATCAATGAAACTTTAGTGCCGCTGCAGCAAAATGGATGGCAGATACTCGATAACGAACATCTGCTGATTGAACATAATGGATCAAGAATACTGATTACCGGAATAACCTACATCTACTCCAGAAGGATTTCAAGGGGAAATCTGGAAAGGCTGCTTACCACTGCTCCGGAAGCAGATATTAAAATCCTGCTGGTACACCAACCAGCCGACATGGTTATTGAAGCTGCAGCCGATAAAGGATACGATATTTTGCTCGGCGGGCATAGTCATGGTGGCCAGATTGTCTTTCTCCCGATGGGATTTAAGCTGACACCAGCACGGTTTGAAAATAGGTTGTTCTCTGGTTATTACAGGATAGATGATATGACGGCAGTTGTCTCAAATGGGATTGGTTTGACCGCAACCCCGCTGCGTTATAATGCACCCGCCGAAATTATTAAGATTGTGTTAAAATAATCCGGAATTGTTAAATATCTATTAATCAGAATTAAAATTCAGTTTCTGAAAAAATATTTCTTTCATTATTTTATTGCTTATTACAGGATATTTTATATTTTGCCTGATATAATTATATTCAAGATAGTTAACTTACCGAACTTATAGACTGATCTCTAAATATGGGAATTATTAAATAATATTTGCTGTTTTATCATTGTGGATTTTAAGACCATTTATGATAAAATAAAAAGGAGAAGTCATGAAACATTTAATCGGGGAAACTGCTGGCAGAATCTGGCAGGTAGTGGCAGAAAGGGGAGAGGTCAATATAAGCAGTCTTCCAAAAATGCTCGATGAAAAATCACAGGTAGTCTACCAGGGCCTTGGATGGCTTGCAAGGGAAGAGAAGATAAATTATCATACAAAGGGGAAACAGACTCTTGTAAGTATTGATTATGGATAATAGATGGAAAAACAGCTGAGATTACTCTTTTTCTCTTTTATTGGCTGGATATTTTGCGGAATTGTCATGTATCTGGGAATGAAATATTTCTCACTTGAAACAGCATTAATTCTGCATTTAATCCTTGCGCCGGTTTTCTTCACAGTTTTGTCAGCAGTCTATTACAAAAAATTCGGTACTACAACACCCCTGTATACAGCAAGCATTTTCCTGGGATTTGTCTTGTTTATGGATTTCTTCTTAGTAGCTCTGCTGATTGAAAAGAGTATGAATATGTTCAGAAGTCCGATTGGAACCTGGATCCCATTCATCTTGATATTTCTTGCAACATATACTACTGGAAAAATTATCGGAAGCGAGCAGACTAAATAGCCAAATTAAAACTTAGGGGTATTGTGGATTCAATATTGCAGTTATCTCCAGGGAGAGAAAATGAGTAAGACCGGTAGTGTTTTATTGAAAGTCGGAGGAGTATTAAATATTGCAGTTGCTTTTCTTCATGCTATAATAGTATTCAGCGATCCCTCAGCTTATGTTTATTACGGAGCAGGAGAAGATAT
>JANQEH010000174.1 GCA_028278455.1 bacterium | reverse complement strand
AGATGAACAGCTCAGCCTCAGCAATCCCATGGATATAAACAGGGGGGTAACTACAAGGGAGATGGCGGCGTCAATTATCCGGGAATACCAGAAACGGCGAGTAGAGACAGGCGCATTTGCAGAATGGTTCTCTATCGATCCGCCGTTCCCAGACGGTATCTTCGGGGACGAAAAACTCATTGGCGGAGCTTATGTTAACGGCGGGATAATGCCACTGGTTGGTGGTGAACTGGCTAAAGCCGCTCTGGATAACGGATTTGAGGAATATGGTGTGGATATCCTGAAACGATATTATAAAATGATATCGGAAAAGGGTGAAACCTACCTCTGGTATTTTCCTGACGGTACACCGGCGAGTGTGGAGAAGAGCACAAGCCCGGATGCTCAGCCCACGGACGGCTGGGGATCGAGCTCTATGGGGTATGCTTTTATCGAGGGACTGGCAGGTGTAGAGGATAGTTTCAAGCTGTTCAAAAGGGTGAAATTATCACCGCGTTGGCTTGCTGCCGGAGTGAATGAAGCTGAAGTACAGATAAGGTATAATGCATCTGACACCCCATTTAAATACAATTTCAGCGCAAAAGAAGAAGAGATCGACCTGAAAGTAAGCTGCAGGGATTCGCATATACATTTTCATTTGATGCTCCCGGATAGGAAGAGAGCTCAATATGTTATGGTCGGAGATAAATATCTTGAATACAGCAACCTGACCCTGGAAAAAAGCAGGTATGTTGATTTCGAACTGAATGTAAAGAATTTTGAAAACATAAAAGTCTTCCTGGAAAAGGATAAATAACATGAAACGAAGACAATTTATCGGTAGTCTTGGAGCCCTTACCGGCGGCTTGATCCTTGGCAAGTCCGAACTTTCGCTTGCGGCACAGCCGGATTTTAAATCTGCTATCAGAAATGCAATGGATGATGATGCTTTATGGAGTACAGTTAGATCGCAATTCATCTTTCCTGATGATTATACATATCTCAATACCGGGGGAATCGGCGCACTGCCATCACCGGTGATGAATTTCATACAAAGATGCACATTTGATGATGAAAAGTATCCTAGTCCGGGGCATGACCATAATAAATGGGATAATGTGAAAGAGATCTGCACGGGCCTGCTCGGCCCGGGTGTGAAGATGGAGGAAATCGCCCTGGTAAGTACAGCAACAGAGGGTATCAACATCATTTTGAACGGCCTGCCTCTTGAAAAAGGTGATGAAGTGATAACTACAACACACGAACATCCGGCGCTGCATATTCCGTTACTCAGCAGGATGCAGAGAGACGGTATAAAGATCAGGGTGTACGAGCCGGACATTGAAAAAGGTCTGGGTAATGTAGAAAGAATAAACGACCTGATCAACAGCAGGACAAAGCTTGTATTCCTGAGCCATGTAACATGTACGACCGGGCAGTGCTTTCCACTGAAGGAGATTGGTGAACTCTGCCGGGATAAAGGTATCTGGTTTGCCCTGGACGGCGCCCAGGCTGCCGCGCAATGCGAAATGGATATGAAAGGCTGGAATGTCGATTTCTATACTTTCAGCGGGCATAAATGGACACTTGGGCCGAAAAGAACCGGCGTCTTATATGTAAGAGAGGAACTGCTCGATACCCTGAGGCCTATAACGGTAGGGGCATACTCAGATGGAGGTTACAACATCAATGACATGAGCCTGAAATTTCATGCCACTGCGCAAAGATATGAGTATGCCACACAAAATGCTCCGCTATTTTACGGACTGGGCAAGGCTGCGGATTATGTGCAGACCATAGGCCTTGTTAAAGTATGGGAGCATAACAGGAAACTGGCAGAGAAGTTTTATTCCGGATTGATAGAAATGGACGATATAGAGGTGCTGTCGCCTAAGGAGGAGAAATACCGGACAGCCATGATAACCTTCCGCCCGACGATAAAAAAACATACTGAAATATCATCACATCTGAGTAAGAACAGAATAAGGACTAGAGGTGTCAGTGAGGCCGGTTTGAATGGAATAAGGGTTTCTTTCCATATATATAATAACGAAGAAGAAGTTGACAGGATATTAACAGAAATAGGAAATGTCTAACCTAATACGGAACAGCATATGAATATTATTGATGCATTGAGAAAGATCGAAAGAATATTTATACCGGATGGCTCACCGGAGGTCGTTGAGACTGTTTATAATGAGTTTAAAGATATTGTACCGGCAATTAAAAAAGGTCCGATGAATAAAAACGGTCGATCAGGGACAGGGAATTTTATTATCGCTGTTGCAGGCTATGAAAAGCTTAAGAAGATCGGGGTCAGGCAGCAAATCAAAAACAAGAAAAAGTATATTCTATTGAAACTGACCGGAGATGGTTCAGGATATATTATTTCATCCCATTCATACTATCTCTATTCTTTCGTATGCAATTTTCTTAGCACAAGGCAGGATAAACTGTCTGACGAATACGAGAAGGGTAAGACTATAACACCTGCGTACGACTGGCACAGGACTTCATATGATTTCTTCCTTACACAGGAAGGAAGGATCCAGAAAGGACTTGACCGCGGAAATTATATAAAGGAACTAGCCCGGCTTGGTTTTACTCATGTTGAAGTGAACGGTCTTGCATTCCCTATGGGTTTGGAGACAGGCCCTAAAGGTGAAACATATCCGATGTTTTATACATATTGCCCTGCTCTAGATCAGTTCGTTTATAGTGAACTGAACAAAGGATTATATCCGTTTTATTATCTTTCGGCCAATATGAACTACCTGAAAGAGAATGTGGAATATGTTTCGAAATACGGTCTTGTTCCCGGAATGCTGTGTTTTGAGCCGAGAAACGTACCAGAGGAATTCTTTCAGAAATATCCTATGCTCCGGGGAGCACGCGTTGACCATCCATTCAGGAGCTTCAAGCCGAGATACAATATGACCATTACTCATCCGAAGGTGCTGGATCATTATGCTGAGATGGTGAAAAAGATTATGAATGAAATACCGGATATGGGATTCTTGAATATATGGACGAATGACAGCGGGGCTGGATTTGAGCATACAAAGTCGTTATACGTTGGAAGGAACGGCGGCCCATATCTGATCAGAGAATGGAAAAACGATGATGAGATTTCTAAGCTTGCAGGGGAAAATGCGCTAAGGTTTCTGAATGTATTAAAAGATGCAGGTTCGGGTATCAATCCCGAATTCAGAGTAATCACGAGAATGGAATCATTTTACGGGGAGCATGATACAATATGGGAAGGTTTGAGGAATCATGTTGAGATCGAAACAATTTCTCTTGTACAGAAAGGCTGGGATATGCCGTACACACATCCGGCATATAAAGATATTAACCAGATTAACGGAGGTTCGGTTTACCAGCAGCAGTTCGATCCTGAGGAGAGACGAAAGATCGGACAGCTGAAAAGGAAGAATGCCGATCCACATTTCTATTTCGCATACGGTCCTAATTCCATGTTTGCTCCACTAATTGGTGTACCATACCCCGAACTAACGTATAAAAGACTGAAGACATTGAATGAAAACAGTGTTGATCATCTTGCGCATCACTGCGGAACTCTACCCCCGGATCTTGTTCCATTCAATATCAATCATGAGGTAATGAGAAAATATCAATACGAACCGGAGTTGAATATAAAGAAAACAGTTAGGGAACTTACAAAAAAGTGGACTGGAGAGGAATATTATAAGGATCTTATAAAAGCCTGGGGACTGGTCGAAAAAGCAATTCTTGCTTTTCCAAATATAACCCCCTTGTATTCCTCATTGGGATTTGCGTGGTACAGACTCTGGGTGAGGCCGTTCGTACCTAACCTGGATGCAGTGAATAGCGATATGAGGAAGCTGTACGAAGAGCAAATGTGTACAACCCCGCATAATCCTAACAATGTGGATTTGAGCAGGGATGTGCTTTTCTATCTGACGACTCCGGAAAAATCTGCAAAGGATGTTTTGAGAATAGATAAAAACTTGTGGAAGCATATAGATAATGCAAAAGATATCTTAGAAAAGATAGTCAAAGATGCAAACAAAGAACTTGGTAAAAATAATATAATTAATGATCAGCTGATAAGGATAAAAGCTTTGCGGTGCTGGTTCATGACTCAGAGGAACATAGCTGCGTGGGTATCGGGTGTCTACGGTTATATGAACTCGAAAAAGGATAAGAATAAACACAGGAATGACCTGAAAAAGATGATGAAAATGGAGATAGAGAATTCCAGAGAGGTTTTGAAGCTGTTCAGATCCGGCATTGAGTTTATGGCAATTACAGACCAGGGAGAGACTCCCCTGATGTATGGCACAAATATAACCGATCTCATAAAGATCAGGATCAAACTTATGCAGAAACACATGAATGATACTCCGTATATCGATCATGATTATATAATGAAAAAAGCGGGTGAACCTGTATTCTGAGAAAAGCAGGAAATTAATTATGAAAACAGGAATTGATAACTACAGTCTATACCCCCTGGAATTCAAACCCCTTGACCTGATGAAATGGGCTCTGGCTAATGGAGCAGAAGGGGTATCTTTTTCAGGACTGACAATGGAAGAGCAAAAGATGCTGGACAGATCATATCTGAATGATCTGAAAGGATTTGCAGTTTCTGAGGATATGTATATTGAATGGGGTGGAGCTCAACATATACCGAGGAATATGACCACATGGGCAAGGCAGGACATTTTTGATATTAATGAAAACGCCGCAAAACAGGCTGAAACACTCGGTACGAGGCTTATTAGGTCATGTTCCGGAGGATTGATGCGCTGGAACCGGGAAAGCCCGACGACAGAGACTTTGCTAAAAGAGACTGCAGAAGCATTGAAAGCTCAGAAACAGATGTTGATGGACCATAATGTGATATTGGCTGTAGAAACACATTTCGAATTTACGACGTTCGAGATCCTGCGTATTTTCGAGATATGTGATGCACAACCGGGTGAGTATCTGGGTATATGTCTCGATACAATGAACCTGCTGACTATGCTTGAAGATCCTGTATTGGCGACTGAAAGAGTACTTCCCTGGGTGGTATCAACCCATATCAAAGACGGAGGTATATTGTTCTCTGAAGATGGGGCAGTAACCTTTACCGCAGAGACCGGAATGGGAATAGTCGATCTCAGGAATATTATAAAAAGGCTTGGTTCACTTTCAGTTGAGATCAATCTTTCCATTGAAGATCACGGCGGTGATTTTTTCCTACCGGTCTTTGATCCTCTTTTTATAAGTAAATTTCCCGATCTGTCAGTAGATGAGTTGTTACGGCTGCTGAAACATTCAAGAACGATTCAGAAAAAATTTGAAAACGGTGAGTGTTCTATTCTCGACCGCGAAGAGTATCCGGGAGTCTGCGAGGAAAGGATCAAAGGTGATATAATAGCCCTTAAAAGATTAGTTAAAGAAGTTTTATAGAATAGTTTAGAATACTACCTATGGCTGAACATAAAACTTTCAATTTTCGAACATTACCAGATCTGTGTGATAAGGCTGAAAAAATAGGCATTAAGCTACCTGCTTCTGATGATATTGATCTGCTATTTAAGGAAGGAAGTATTGGAAGCAGAAGAGTTCCTAACAGGATTGTTGTGCAGCCGATGGAAGGTTTCGATGCTGAACCGGACGGCTCTCCGGGTGAACTTGTATTCAGGAGATACAACCGGTTTGCCGGTGGAGGAAGTGGAATGATCTGGTTTGAGGCTACGAGTATTGTTCCGGAAGGAAGATCCAATCCACACCAGCTATTGATCGGTAGAAAAAATCTCGATAAGTTCAAGAGACTGGTTGAATCAACCAGAAATGCGGTAAAAAGAACATTGGGCGATTCTCGCGATCCTTTCCTGGTTCTGCAGCTAACCCATTCTGGAAGGTTCAGCAGGCCGGATGGTAAACACAGACCGGTTGCTGTCTCAAAAAATCCTTACCTTGATAAGAATGACGAAATTATTACAATAATTACCGATGAAGAACTTCTGAGATTGAAAGATATTTACATAAATGCTGCAGGTTTAGCTTATGAAGCAGGTTTTGATTCAGTCGATATAAAGGTCTGTCATGGCTATCTGCTTCACGACCTGCTCACTTCCTATAAGAGGGAGAACAGCCGGTTTGGCGGGGAGGAACTTAAAAAAAGGACAGAATTAATAAATGAAATTGTAAGTGCGGTTTCATCTGAAAATAAAGATAAGGTAACCTCTGTAAGGCTGAATCTTTATGACGGGATACCTTATCCTCATGGCTTTGGAGTGCCCAAAGATGGATCTATTGAAGTTGATCTTTCAGAGACAATTGAGTTTATAAGATCGTTAAAAGATACCGGATGCGGTCTCCTGAATGGTACACTTGGGGTAGGGTATCATAATCCTCACGTAGGAAGGCCTTACAACCGGGGGGTAACCGGTGCTGAAAAACCTCCGGAGCATCCTATTGAGAGTGTTTCGAGATTCATTGAGATTACCGGAGTAGTTCAGAAGAAATTTCCTGATCTTCCAATAGTCGGAACAGGTTATTCATGGCTGCGGCATTTCTTTCCATTTGTCGGTGCCGGGGTAATAAAACAAAACAAAGCTTCCTATATCGGCCTTGGCAGGGGAGCATTTGCGTACCCGGATGCCCCGCTGGACCTGATGAAAACGGGGAAAATGAATCCAAAAAAAGTCTGTGTTGCCTGCTCGAGCTGTACTGAGTTAATGAGAAGGGGGCATATCACCGGGTGTATAATACGAGATAGAGAAATATACAAGGAAGAATTCAAAATAATGAAGTCGGAAGGCAGCAGTTGAAAAAGGATTTTATTAACATACAAGGTATCAAGTATCCCCTGATCTCTGTTAATACTATAGTGATTGGTAGCGGTGCTGCGGCACTGAATGCGGCAGTATCTCTATTTGACAGAGGACAACAGGATATAGTTATTGTAACGGACAACTGGGGAGGAGGTACCTCCAATAATGCAGGTTCCGATAAGCAGACTTACTATAAACTGTCACTTGCTGGAAAAATCCCGGACTCAGCATACGATATGGCAAAAGATCTTTATAACGGAAAATGCATGCACGGTGATATAGCACTATGCGAAGCGCAGAATTCAGCCCGGGCTTTTTTCCACCTTGTTGAACTTGGAGTACCTTTCCCGCATGATGAATACGGTGCTTTTGCCGGGTATAAAACAGATCATGATCCTGCTGGAAGAGGAACTTCAGCAGGCCCGCTGACATCCAGTATGATGTTTGATGCGCTTGCGATGGATGTTGAAAAGAAAGGTATTGCTGTCTTTGACCAGCATGAGGTTGTTTCTTTATTGAAAAATGACAGTATACACAACAGGCATGCTATAGGGGCTATCGCCATTGATAGAAATTCAATTGAGTCTGAAAATAGAGGAATTGTAGTATTCAATGCGGTGAATACTGTGCTGGCGACAGGTGGACCTGGGGGAATATACAAGACTTCCGTTTACCCGGTCAGCCAGAGCGGTTCTCATGGACTTGCATTCCGGATAGGGGCTGTGGGGCAAAATCTTACAGAATCACAATTCGGTTTGGCTTCTATTAAATTCAGATGGAATGTTTCCGGTTCATATCAGCAGGTGATCCCGAGATATGTCTCGACAGATCCTGATGGGAATAACGAGAGAGAATTCCTTAACGAGTTTTTTCCGGACATAAACATACTGTCTAACGCAATTTTTCTGAAAGGATATCAGTGGCCTTTCGATCCCAGAAAAACGGCGAATTTTGGATCATCGCTGATCGATATCCTGGTATACAGGGAGACTGTATGGAATAACAGGAGGGTATTTCTTGATTATGCAAGGAATCCGGATAGTACAGAAATATCTAAAAAATTCGATCTTGAAAACCTGAATAAAGAAGCATATGAATACCTGAAAAGATCCGATGCGCTTCAGGGAAAGCCGATCGACAGGCTGAAGGCTATGAATCAACCGGCAATCGATCTTTACAAAAGAAACGGGATCGATTTAGAAAATGAATATCTTGAGATCGATGTCTGTGCTCAGCATAATAATGGTGGTCTGAAGGGGAATATATGGTGGGAGTCTAATATCAAAAACCTGTTCCCGGTTGGGGAGGTTAACGGCAGCCATGGTGTTTATCGCCCGGGGGGGGCATCTTTGAATTCCGGCCAGACGGGAAGCCTGCGTGCGGCGATGTTTATTGCTGAGAATTACTCTGAACACCCTCCTGGGGAGGAGAATTTCAGTGCCATGGCAGGATCACAGGTAAAAGAACTGGTAAGGGAAGCAGGATCGGCCATATCAGATGTTGGGAATGATTACATAATTAGTGAACATTTGGAAAAGTTACAGAGAAGAATGTCTGAGCATGGTGGTGTAATTCGGAATCCGGAAAGTATTGATCGGGCTATTAATGAAGCAATAGAACAAAAAAAGAATATAGATAGTATACGGATAAAATCTGCCGGGGAACTTCCATCGCTTTTTAAGCTGAAAGATCTATGGATGACTCATTTGTTGTACCTGGAAGCAGTAAGTGAATATATGAAAAAGGGAGGTCAAAGCAGGGGCTCGTTCATTGTCCTTGACAGTTCCGGAAAAAAACCGTGCATCTCTCTGGAAGATCACTGGAAATTCAAAATGAATGAAGAAAACTCATATACCGATACCAGGATCCTTGAAATTGCGCTGAATAATTACGATTTATCGATAAAAAAAGAATGGGTAGATGTACGGCCTGTTCCAGATGATGAACTATGGTTTGAAAAAACCTGGAAGGAATTCAGGGAAGGTAAAACTATAAAATAGGTGGATCGATATGAATATTAAACCAGTAGCAGTTATTACGGGAGCAAACCGCGGAATAGGCCGGGGGATCGCTCTTAGTCTTGCACAAAATGGTTATGATATTGTCGGTATATCACGGACTCTGGTTTCTAAGGGAAAGAAGAAAGGATTAAAAGATCTTAAAAGTGAGATCGGGACTATCGGCGCAGACTTTTTGCCGATTGAATCAGATATCAGTGATTTGATTTACCACAAAAAAATCATATCGGAAATAGAGAGCGCGTTCGGAAGAGTTGACCTGTTGATCAATAATGCCGGAGTGGCTCCTGAAAAGAGACTTGATGTGCTGGACACTACGCCGGAAAGTTATGACAGGGTTATGTCGATCAATCTTAGATCGTCATTTTTCCTGAGCCAGTTATTTGCTAAAGAGATGTTGAAACAAATAGACAAGATCCCTGAATACGCACCAAAGATCATTTTCATTACTTCGGTCTCTGCAAAAACATCTTCACCAAACAGGGCTGAGTACTGCATATCAAAAGCAGGTTTAAGTATGGTATCGAAGATCTTCGCTGACAGACTTGCAGGATCGGGTATAAATGTTTTTGAAATTAGACCCGGGATCATTGAAACTGATATGACAGCCTCTGTCAGATCCAAATATGATGAAATGATTAAAGAAGGACTCATCCCACAATACCGGTGGGGATCACCTGAAGATATTGGAAAAGCTGTCTCGGCTATTGCTTCCGGCAGCTTCGACTACTCTTCCGGTATGGTTTTTGAGGTTAGCGGCGGAATGAATATACAACGGTTATAATTTATATAGCAGAATTGCAGGTGGAATATGAACAAATCTGAAGTTCTATATGACATTATTAAGAAAAACCGGCTGATAGCATTGCTTACTCCTGATTATCCGGATCAATGTATTGCAGCATATGAGATACTTGAACCATTCGGTGTGGTACTGGAAATTGCGTTCCGATCGAAATCAGCTGAGGCAGGAATCAATGCATTGTTGGATAAATACCCTGATGCCCTTGTTTTGGCGGGAACAGTCATGACACATGAGCAGGCAGTGAAAGCAATTGATGCCGGAGTTTCAGGTATAGTATCGGCAGACTATATCACTTCGGTTCTTGATGTGTGTATTGAAAGAGATATTATGTGCGTCCCGGGTGGCCTTTCTGACGCCGGAAAACAGCTTGTTAGAAAATCTGAACAGATTGGATGTGAACTGAATGGTCTGAAGGACAAGTATCCATGGCAATGGATATACAAACTCTTCCCTGCAGTTACTGGGAAAACATCCAATATGGGTATCGCTAAAGCTCAGAAGGGACCTTATAAAGGTTTGACTTTCATCTACACAGGTGGAGTGAATCTTAAAAATGTCGGAGAACTTTCTAAACAGGATCCTGACGGAATATTCTGCGGTTCTTCTCTTACAAAGAATATCGAAGATCCTGACAAAATGAAGACCGATGTTAAAAAATGGATCGAGGCAATAAGTAATTCTGATAAAATAGAAGTTTTAAAGAAATTTAGTATAGATGCAAAAAATATGAAAAAGGTAGTTACCTTTGGAGAGATAATGCTCAGGCTTTCACCTCCGAATAACCTGAGGTTTGTCCAGACTAAGAGTTATGATGCGAATTACGGAGGCGCTGAGGCGAATACAGCAGTGGCATTTGCTAACTACGGACTTGATTCTGAATTTGTAACCGCTGTCCCTGAGAATGAGATAGGACAAGCCGCGGTAAATCTCCTCAGGGCATATGGAGTATTTACCGGATCGATACTCAGACAGGGAAATCGAACAGGAATATATTTTTTGGAATACGGTGCCTCTCAAAGGCCTTCAAAAGTTGTATATGACAGGGCTGGCTCAGCGATCTCTGAAATCCAGCCAGGCCAGGTGGACTGGATCAGTATTTTTAGGGACGCTGACTGGTATCACTGGTCCGGCATTACACCTGCGTTAAGTGATTCGGCAGCTGAAGTAACATTGGAATCGTTAAAAGCTGCCCGCGAATGTGGAGTAATTGTAAGTGTTGATCTGAACTATAGGAAGAAACTCTGGTCAACGGAAAAAGCAGGTTCAGTTATGACAGAGCTGATGGAATACGTCGATTTATGCATCGGAAATGAAGAGGACGCAGACAGCTTTTTCGGGATAACTGCAGGTTCAGCCGATCTTGATAAAGGTGAGATTGAAGAAGAAAGTTATAGGGATGTTGCACGACAGCTTGTTGAACGATTCAATCTTCAAAAAGCAGCAATAACTCTGAGAAAAAGTATAAGCGCTTCAGACAATGAGTGGTCGGCCTGTCTGTATAACGGGAAGGAATTCATGCTCAGCAGCAAATATCCGATCCACATCATAGATCGTGTCGGCGGAGGAGATTCGTTCAGTTCAGGATTGATCTACGCTTTGTTAGCAGGAAAGTCGGATATGGATGCCCTGGAATTCGGAGTTGCTGCATCATGCCTGAAACAGACAATTCATGGTGACTTCAATCTGGTTTCTGTGTCTGAAGTTGAGCACCTTGCATCAGGTAAAACCGGCGGAAGAGTACAACGATAAAGAGAAAGGATTTACGCTAATGATAGAATTCAGTGAACACTATTATTCTGACGATCCTAATGATGGCCACCCGGATGTAAAAACTTTCCTTAAGAATGTATCGTATTTCTTCATCGGCAACGGTTCGGTACAGGCGGCTGTTCAATACTCACCGGGAGGTGAAGGCTCTCCTTTGGGATTATTGATTATGGATCCGGAGAAGCTGAAACCAAAGCGGGGAGCTCTGACATTGGACAGGGAAGCTGGAATTGCAAAAACAATGCTTAGTCTGATTATCGATGGAAAGAGCGATGATTACCGATACCGGGATATTTACGTAGCCTGGGACAAAACCAGAGATTTCCCAGTAATTAAAGCTTGCTGGCGTTATGGAAAACTGTTAGTCGAAGAGCGGTTCTACTGCAAAGATATGACCAGCCCGGAGATTATCCGTGAGATAACCATTATAAATAAACATATAGAAAAAATGAAATTCTCGGTATTAACAGGGTTACTCAACCTGGATATAAAAAAGGATGTAGAAATTGCACCTTATGATATTTTTGAACTTGAATTGTTATATACTCTGGCTGCGGAAAAGAATGAAGTTAGTTTAGATATTGCAGGTAAGAAAAGACCGCTAACAGAACAATTGGATTACTGGAGCAGGACGGCAAAAATAACAACAGGCAGTGATCTGCTCGATCATTATTTCAGGTCATCGAGCATCCAGCTTGGCTCTGTGATTTCAAATAAAGGTAAAGTTGATGCAAGTATATGGCAGTATAACAGGGAATGGGTCAGAGATCATTCTTTCATGGTATTGGGGCTGTTAATGGCCGGTCACCACGAAAAGGCATATACTGTTCTGGATAGACTTCTGGCAGAATTCGTAACTGATGACGGTGCATGTCAAGATTCAAGTGAATTCAGAACACCGGACGAGGTAGAACTTGACCAGAACGGCCTGCTTCTTTATACACTGAAGAAATATGTCCTATGGACTGACGATATAAAGATAATATCAAAACACTGGGATAAGATTTATGCTGTGGCAGAATTTCCCTTGAAAAATGTGTTCCGTCATCAGCCGTCTGGAATGTTCTATAACAGGAGAGAATATTGGGAGCGTCATAAAGCTTACGGTATTGACGCTGGACTTGAACTGGCATATCAGTTTTTTAACGTGCTCGGGCTGCAGGCAGCTGCATTTCTCGCGAGGAAAATGTCGAGAGATGAAGAAGCGGTAAGATGGCTGGAATTTTCAGAAACTCTAAAGAACTCAATGTTGAAAGACGAAAAATATAATTTTGTCGATGAACGGGGATTTATAAAACGAAGATCGCCTGACAGCAGTATCCAGGAGACAATCAATATCAGAGAGGAGGCGGATCTCCCTGAAGGTATTCCGCTCAAAAGAGATATCGAACATTTTCTGAATCCGGATTCATCGTGTGTCTATCCGATAGTTTACGGACTGGAGCCGCCAGATTCTGAAATTGCTTCCGCTACTATGAATAGTATGGAGGAGCTTTGGAACCAGGATTGGGAAATTGGCGGATATGGCAGGTATAATTTTACATCAGAAGCCGATTCCTCCGGTCCGTGGCCTATTGCATCGCTTTTTATTGCCAGGGCATATTTAGATATAGGTGATTACGATAAAGTCTGGCGGGTGTTAGACTGGTTAAATACGGTTCCCGGTTCACTATCAGGTTCATGGTTTGAATGCTATTGCGACAGGATCTCTCCCCCGTATGCACAGCTCGGGATAATTCCATGGACCTGGGCTGAAATGATCATGCTTTTTGTAAATCATATCCTCGGAATAAGACCTGAAGAAGACGGGATACACTTCAGTCCTGTTATACTACCAAAACTGAGCAGGATTAATTCGAGTATCAGAATTGGATCAAGAAAAATGCAGATGGATATTAAGACCGATTCCTGTATTGTAACACCATGTTTTCAATGTAATATTCCTTTTACGAAAATATCAGAACGAGAGATCGTACTCCCTTATTCAAAAAATGATATTATCGTTGAGGCGATCATACCGGTTAAAGAATAAAATATTCAGTCTTCAAATAGAATACTAAGAGGAACAATGTCAGAAAAAGAAATGATTCTCGTTTGTAATGCCCACCTTGATCCGGTCTGGCTCTGGGAATGGGAAGAAGGACTTGCGGAGACACTTTCTACATTCAGAACCGCGGCGAGGTTCTGCAGAGAATTCGATGAATTCATATTCTGCCACAATGAATCACTGCTTTATCAATGGGTAGAGATATTCGAACCAGAATTGTTTGAGGAGATCAGAAATCTTGTCGACGAGGGGAAATGGTACTTGATGGGCGGCTGGTATGTACAGCCGGACTGTAATATTCCTTCTGGAGAGTCATTTGTCAGGCAGGCATTGATCGGCAAGTCTTATTTTATTGAAAAATTCGGAAAAGAGCCTGAAACAGCTGTAAACCTGGATCCGTTCGGGCATTCGCGGGGACTTGTACAGATTCTAAAGAAATCTGGCTACAATTCATATCTTTTTTGCAGGCCAGATTCGTCGCTTCTCGAACTACCGGGTGACGATTTTATATGGCAGGGTTATGATGGAAGTGAGTTGATTGCGCACAGGGCATCTGAGCATTATAACTCATTTAAAGGAAAGGCCGTCGAAAAAATCCGGACCTCTTTGAAAAAACACAATGATAATGAGATTGTTATGCTGCTCTGGGGGATCGGGAATCATGGCGGAGGCCCTTCAAAAGAAGACCTTCAGGGTATCAGAAAATTAATTGAGAGTGAAAGTGAGCAAAAGATCAATCACGGTACGCCCGATTTATACTTCGATAGACTAAGTAAATCAGAAAAAAAACTCGGATTATTCCAAAACAGCCTCCAGCCTTTTGCCGTAGGATGTTATACATCGATGCAGAAAGTCAAACGAAAACACAGGGAGTTGGAAAACAGATACTATATGGCTGAAAAAATGCTATCGATTGCCGTCATTAATGGATTGATAGAATACCCCCATGCTGAGCTTCGGGAAGCTTTAGAAGATTTGTTGTTCAGTGAATTTCATGACAGCCTTCCGGGAACTTCTATTTCTGAGGTTGAACCATATATCCTGCAAAGACTCGATCACGGTATCGAGATAATATCAAAACTAACGGCTAAGGCTTTTTTTAGTCTGCTTTCAGGTGAGAAAGCAGCCGCCGAAAATGAGTTTCCCATATTCATATACAATCCTCATCCATATAAGGTAAAGCAGATAACAATCTGCGAATTACAGCCGCCCGAGCCTAATCTGGACTCAGAAGTTTTCTTAATTCCGGAATTAATGGATATGGATGAAAACACAATTACTTTCCAACTTGAAAAGAAAAGCTGTAATATTCTCGATGACCAGCGAAAAAGGATCGTATTTGAAACTGAGCTAAAGGCATCTTCGATGACAAGGTTTTCATGCAGATTGAAAAAAATAAAACGTGACAAAATTGATGTAATAAAAGAAGAAGAACTTGATCTTCATTTCAAAAACGAATCCAGCGAGCTGATCATTGATCCTGAAACTGGATTAATCAATAAATACCGGGTGGAAGGGATCGATTACCTGAAACCGGGATCATTTAAATTGATTGTTGTGAAGGATTCTCCAGATCCCTGGGGAATGAAGGTAAGGTCTTTCAGGAATGTCGAAGGCGAATTTAAGCTTTTGGACAGTTTTGATAGTGCATACTTCGCGGGTGTGCCGGAAAAGGAACTCGATCCGGTAAGGGTGATCGAGAAAGGTCCTGTCAGGACAATTGTTGAAGCATTATTTAAATACAAGCATTCGTTTTTATGTATCAGATATAAGATCCCGGTTACAGGCAGCGAGATTGAGATCGAGATGAGAGTATCTATGCAGGAAAAAGATAAGATGCTGAAAGTCTGTGTTCCTTCAACGCTCGAAGATCCGAAATGTATTGGCCAGACAGCATACGGCGTAGAAGATTTTACCGGAAATTCTGATGAACTCATAGCTCAAAAGTGGATTGCGCTAATATCAGGGGATGGGAAAAAATCTCTTACGATAATTAATAGCAGCACATATGGATTTGACCAGGATAATGGAGAATTGAGATTGTCCCTGTTAAGGACTGCTGCCCACGCTGCACATCCTGTTGAGGGAGAAAAGAACATTATGCGGAATGACAGGTTTGAGCCGAGAATTGATATTGGTGAAACTGTATTTAATTTCTGGCTGAATGCAGGGAACAGCAGTGAAAGAAGAGATAGGATCGATAGAGAAGCGCAGGTTAAGAATGAGGAGCCTACGGTATTATGCTGTTATCCGGCAGGAAAGGGAAAAAGTATTGCACCGGGAGTCCTGCTCTCAGATAATGTTGTACAGTTAAATGCATTGAAAATGGCGGAAAGAGGTAATCAGTTGATTTTACGGCTTTTCAATCCGACAGAATACAGGAAAAGAACGAAAGTGAATGTACCAGTTCTGGGAAAAGAATTTACAGCAGAACTAAATGTATTTGAGATAAAGACAATTGCAATCGACCTGGAATCGAAAAAACACATTGAAGTAGATCTACTTGAAAGAAATCTGCTGAGTTGAAATGATGAAAGAAAATGCACCTCCAGTAAAAAT
>JANQEH010000157.1 GCA_028278455.1 bacterium | reverse complement strand
TGGATATAGCAGAGGCGGAACGTGTAGCTGAGGCTGTAAAAAAGCTAGGTCTTGTCCATGCAGTAATAACTTCTGTAAACCGTGACGAAAGAAAAGACGGCGGTAGTCCTCTTTTTGCAGAGACGATAAGGGCGGTCAAAAGATTATCTCCCGATTGCAGGGTGGAAGTTCTGATACCGGATTTCAAGGGTGACAAAGATGCCATCGATACAGTCCTCGATGCCGAGCCGGATATCCTTAATCATAATCTTGAGACAGTAAAACGGCTGTATTTGACTGTTAGGCCACAGGCAAAATATGAAAGGTCTCTCGAGTTACTTGGTCATTCAAAGAAGAAGGGTGCAGTAACAAAATCCGGAATTATGGTGGGGATCGGAGAAAGAAACGAGGAGATATTCGAGCTTATGAATGATCTCAGGAGTGTAAATTGTGATATTCTTACCATCGGACAGTATCTCCAGCCGACCAGGAAGCACCTTACTGTGGACAGATTCGTTACTCCGGATGAATTTAATGAATATAAAAAGACAGGTTTGAAGATGGGATTTAAATATGTAGAATCCGGTCCGCTTGTCAGAAGTTCTTATCACGCTGCAAGTCAAGTTGTTTGAGTTTTATATTGATTTTTTGATTTTTTTGAACTAATTTGGATATTTAATTTTATATTCCGAGAACCAACCACTGAAGGCCGAAAATGGGACTTGAAACTAAGTTAGGCGACGGGTTTTTAACAACAAAAGCTGATTTTCTTATTAACTGGGGACGGAAGAATTCTCTATGGCCGGTTCCATTCGGAACTGCCTGCTGTGCAATTGAATTGATGGCTACTTTTGCATCGAGGTATGACCTTGCTAGGTTCGGGATGGAAAGAATGAGTTGGTCCCCGAGACAGGCTGATGTCTTAATAGTATCAGGCAGAATATCCATAAAAATGATGCCTGTATTGATAAGGATCTGGCAGCAAATGCCTGAGCCAAAATGGTGCGTATCGATGGGAGCATGTGCGAGTTCCGGCGGGGTTTTCAATACTTATACGCTTATACAGGGTATCGACCAATTCATCCCGGTCGATGTCTACATACCGGGCTGTCCGCCAAGCCCGGAAACCCTTACAGACGGTTTGATCAAGCTGCAGAAAATTGTAGAACAGGACTCAATAGTAAAAAGAAAATGATCTGCAATGTCTTCTGCTGAACTGTAAAAACAAAGGCTGAATAATGTATAGACAGAATCTGAAACTAACATGGGTTGATAAACTATATATACCTGCGATCATCAAGGGAATGTGGGTAACCTGGAAACATCTGATAAGACCGGATAAGAATGTTACTCAACAATACCCTGAAGAAAGGGTGGATAAACCTGAAGGATTCAGAGGCTATCACCGCCTAAATAAAGATGAGCAGGGCAGGATCAAGTGTGTTGCCTGCGAAATGTGTTCCACTGCATGTCCGTCTCACTGTATAACCGTTATACCGGAACCCACCCCGGAAGAATGGACTGACAGGGAGAGAATGCCGAAGGTATTTCAGATTGATATGCTTCGCTGCATCTTCTGCGGAATGTGTGAGGAAGCCTGCCCTAAAGAAGCTATTGAGCTGACAAGGATTTTCGATTGGGCCGGTTATTCTCGAGATGAGTTTTTATGGGATAAGGAAAAACTTCTGGATATGTATGACAAGACTATAAATGAAGACTACATGAAGACGATGAACCTGTCGATAAGTCCTCCTATACCTGACAGGCCGAAAAGGTGATTATTTGATAAATTGATTGCAGAAAACTCCTGTATAAATACAGGAGGTTTTTCTTGACTTATATGAATTAATATCATAGTTTATGGTATGAAAAACTTGATTTTCTCAATCTAGTTTTTTCATTTTTTTCTCCTTTTATTAATGGTAAAGAGCCGGCTTCTCACCGGCTCTTTTTTTTGAATGCATTAATCTGTTCAGGAAATTTCAGGAGAAAGCAGTACGTCCAGACAATGATAATTTTGTTGAATCATATAAAATCAGAAATCTGATAAAATATGAATATAGAACTCCCTTTAGAAAAGTGGGGCTAAGGGGGTTATGTATATCTATTATTTCCTTCTAATTGGAATTCCGGCAAGAGTACCGTTATATTTTCCACCCTCGATTGTCAATTTTCCATTTACCAGCAAATAATCAATACCTTCGCTGTACTGGTGAGGGTCGTCAAATGTTGCCTTATCTGATATCTTTTCAGGATCAAAAACAATAATATCTCCGATATATCCTTCCCTTATCATACCTCTGTCTTTCCATCCCAGCATCTCAGCCGGAAGAGCGGTCGCAGCTCTTATTGCGTGCGGCATTGTGATAATTTCTTTGTCCAGTACGAACTCCCTTATTTTCCGGGGAAATGTGCCGTAACTTCTTGGGTGGGGGACACCCTCGCCGAAAACAGGCAGTGTACCGTCAGAACCGGTCATAACGTAAGGTTGTTTCATGAAATGATAAAGATCCGTTTCCTGCATATTGAAAGATACAACACCAGGAGCTCCCATCAAAGTCAGTTCAATTGCAGTTTCAACAGGATTTTTTTCCAGTATTTTGCTTATCTCCAGTAAACTCTTTCCCTCCCATTCCTTTTTCTGACGGAAAGAGGATATCACCAGTGTCTCCGGTCCACCTCGTCTTTCGATATTCTCTGCTATCTCTTTTTTTAACTTCAATCTGAGAGATTGATCCTGCAGATTATTTTTCAGCTTTCCGTCCGCCTGGGCCCACCTCGGCATTGTAGCCGATGCAAGATTTGTACTCGAAGCAATGTAAGGATACTGATCGGCAAATACTTTCACACCCCTTTTCTGAGCCGCTTCAATTATATCCGTAACTTCATTCGATTTCCCCCAAACCGGTTTCCCCAGCGCTTTGATATGCGAGATCTGTACAGAGGCGCCTGACTCTTCACCGATCTCCACCGCCTCCCTAATGGACTCTACCAGCCCGGTCGTATAATTGCTTTCATCCCTTATATGTGTGGCGTATATACCGTTATACTCTGCCACTATCTTTGCAAGATCGATTACCTCAACGGTTTTCGAAAAACTACCCGGGACATAGAATAAACCTGAAGACATCCCGGCAGCGCCTTCATGCATTGCTCTGGTAACCAATTCCCCCATGTGCATTTTTTCTTTAATAGTAGGTTCGCGGTCAACAATACCCATTGCAGTTCTTCGCACTGTACCGTGGCCAACTAAATGGACTACATTTGGCCCGCAGCCGTTTTTTTCAAGCTGACTGTAATATTTTTCAACTTCGTATGTACCGCTGCCGCAATTTCCCGTAACTACTGTCGTTACACCTTGCGTTAGATAATTCAGAGCGCTTCTTCTGTCTTCTGTCAACAGACTCCTGTCGCAGTGAGTGTGCATATCGACAAATCCGGGGGCGATGATCTTATCAGTAGCGTTTATAAATACAGAAGCATTGTTTCCCAGATCGCCAATAGCGACGATTTTGTCTCCGATTAAACCGACATCTGAAATATATCCTTCGTTTCCTGAGCCGTCATATACCGTACCGTGGGAAATAATAATATCGTACTTTTTACTGCAGTTGGAGAATATCACGGTAGAAAAAATAAGACCGGTTATTATGAGAAACAGTATTTTATTAGGCATTTTCTATCCTTTATAAAGTTTACAGGGGTAAATTCAAAATATACCTGGATAATCAAAAAAGGCAAGTGATTTGTTATTTAAAGTGATGTTTTCAATAAAAAAAGGGCACATTATATGCGCCCTTTAAACCGATTATGAAATACGGGATTAAAAATCTCCGCCCTTTTTCTTCTTTTTATAGAATTTATCCATTTTTGCTTTTGTCTCTTTAAGGTAGTCTATTCGTTTTTTACTTTCTATGGCGAATTCACTTCCTGGCGCAAGTTCTATTACCTTCCGGTACCAGGGGAGGGGAGTTTCGTAGTCTTTCCTGTTCTTCTTTTCATATGCCTGTGCAAGGTAAAAAACAGGTTCAGGATTTTCAGGTTTGATCGACATAGCATTTCCGAAGGACTCAATAGCCCTCCACATTTCCATCACCCTGCCCCTTTTCAGGTGGTGTCTACCATCAGCTATGTTCATTTTATACTCGGCTTCTTTGAAATCGGCCTTTGCCTCAACAGCCATTTTGTATGAATCTGCAGCCTCATAAAACATGCCCTTTTTAAAATAACTTTCTCCTTCTTCAAAATGCTTTTTTGCCTCTTCCGTCATAGTCTCGAATCTGTCTAACGCCTCTGCTGCTTCCTTATTCTCGGGATCACTCTCGATAGTCTTTTTATATGATTCACGCGATTTCTCGATCAATCCACGGCTTTCATACAGTCTTGCAAGATCAGCATATATAGATTTAAGGTCCGGGTATTCTGCAGTGATGGTTTTATATGTTTCAATTGCCATCTTCGATCTTCCCTGTTCTTCATAAAATTTGGCTTCTTTCAGAAGTGCATTAAGGTAATGCGACTTTACCTCGGGGCCATCGGAATCGACCTGCTTGGCATAGTCATACTGCTCATAAGCTTTTCTGAACTCATTTTTGGCTGTGTAGCAGTCGCCTAACTTGATATAGGCGTTGTAATTCAGAGGATCATTATCCAGCAGTTTCTGATATTCAGCGATCGCACTGTCGAAATCACCCTGCGAGTAATAAGTATCACCAGCCTGGTATTTACTGGCTGTGCATTGAATTAAAAATACAAATAAAACCGAAAAGATTATTGAACTTCTGGTCCTCATCTAGAAACTCCTGACTGAATTAATGATTAACGGATAATAGTCATCCTTTTGCATGTTACCTTCTCATTTACACGAATCCTGTATATATAAGTTCCGCTTGCTACCTGCATTCCTCTGTCATCCTGTCCGTTCCAGGTCACTCTATTCAAACCCTGTTCATATTCCGTTTCCGGAAATGTTTTTACTAACTGACCCAGAGTATTATATATTTTTAAAGATACAATTTCCTGCTTTGATAATTCAAAAGAAATTGTTGTTGATGGATTAAACGGATTAGGATAATTCTGGTGGAGTTCATACTCTAAAGGGATTTCAACGACATCGGATGGATATCCGTCTGCCGGCAGTAATGATCTCTCAAAAGCTCCGTTTCCATGTGTGAGTACTCTTAATTTTCTGTCACTTTCAGATATGGAAAGGTCCATGGCTATCACAGCCTCCGGTAGTCCTTCATTGAATTCATACCAGGTCTGGCAGAAATCGTTCGACACCCATACACCAAGATCATTGCCTATATAGACATTCGTGAAATCTTCGGGATCCACAATTACTGCATTTGTCGGAAGATCCGGTAAATCGTGCCCAACGCTTCTCCAGGTCATTCCTCCATTCGAAGATCTCCAAAGGTGAGAAGTATTGTACCCTGATAATGCTGCATAAACTACATTTTCATTATGAGGTGAAACGGCAATATCAACTATATACCTGTCCGGCAATCCCTCAGTATAGTCTATAAAAGACTGTCCGGCATTAGTAGAAGCATAGAAACGGGGCCTGGAATTATCCGGTTGATAAGGGGCAGTTGCTGCATAGACTACATCCGGATTTGACCTGTGAACGGCCAGGGAAATCACCGGAAGGCCACTGAGAGGATTATCATAATTGAGATGTGTCCATGTCTCACCTGCGTCATCAGACCTGTATACATAATTTGTCGCCGCATATATCCTTTCCGATGTAGCAAGAACAAATGGAGCTATGAATGCGGCCCATTCCTGGTCAGGATGCCTTGCCTGGTAACGAGGGTACGGTGTAGCATAATTCCAGTCATCAGTATCGTCGAAGATTGTGGATGTGAAACGGTTTGTTGATTTATAAATATTTAGATATTGAGAAGACATATAAACAATATCGTTGTTGTTCTGATCGATAGCAGCATAAGCGCCGTCTCCAGGACCAACCCACCATATCCATTCGGCGGTGCCGGTGAAAACTGCAGTTCCGTTGTCCTGAAATCCGCCGATAGCGAAATCAGGATCGGTATTGGAAGAAGCGAATCCCGGATAGAATTGAGTTGTCTGATAGCCATTATTCAAATCGATGAATGTTCTCCCGCCATCTCTGGTAATGTACACTCCTCCGTCAGTGGCCAGAAAAAAGCTCTCCGGTTCATCAGGATGATTAAAAAAATCGTGGATATCGCCATGTGCAACACCGGGCTTATCAATGAAATCGTATGTTTCCTCGTATATTGTATTAAAGCTTAGTCCACCGTCATCAGAATCTGCATAACCTACTTTTGCGAGGAAAATTTTGTTTTTATTAACAGGATTAACCCTTACAAAATGTGAGAAATAACCTTGTCCTTCATACAGATTTACCATTCCGGCTTCATTTATCAATTCCCATGTATCACCACTGTCTTCGCTTTTATAGAGGCCGATCCTCTCTCGCTGGTTGCATATATCAGCAAATATAATATTTGGAGATGCAGAATATATATCAAGAAGGGTTTTTCCTGTCCAGGTGTCAGGCAGTCCTGTTGAAAGTTTTTCCCATGTATCGCCGCCGTCTGTTGATCTGTAAATACCATGTCCTGAAGTTCCAAGGTTTCCGCAAGACGCAAAAATGGTTTCCGGATTATTAGGATCAATGTCTACATCCACAGCCATTACAATACTGTTTACTCTCTCCCAGGAGCTCCCGGCATCCATCGACCTGTATACCCCTTCTGTAGTTCCCGCATATACAATATCGGAATCAGTGGGATCGATCTCGAGGGAAAGCACCCCGTTCTCCATTTGTTTTGTCCAGTCAAGGCTCTTTGTCCATGTGATTCCTCCGTCAGTGGATTTGAGGATACCAATACCATAATTACCCCGCACTCTCATCCATGTACTGCCCCAGGTTGTCTCACCATCCTGAGATTTATAGCCATAGACTTCTCCTGTGCCGATATAGATCACATCCCTGTCTGTGGGATCTAAAGCAATGGCATTAACACCGAGAACCGGATACCCGGTTGCGATCCTCTCCCAATAATAATCTGTATCTCCTGTACCGGTGAAAGTAAGACTCCATAATCCTCCGCTTGCAGAACCGGCAAAAAGAGTATTCGTGTCATCCGGGTGCATCGCAAGGGCTATCGTCCGTCCGCCGATATTAGACGGTCCCATTGCTTCCCATATATCAGGTACCAGGGGAGAGATAGTTGTTTTTCGCATTATCTCTGCTTCATCAAATGCCCGGCTAATAGCATCACCAGGTACTCTATTATCCGGATAAAACCTCTGAGAAGCCCAGTATTCAAGCCCGTTTTTTGCAGAATATCGTAGCTGTTTGATATTATCTTCTTGAAATAATTCTCCAATGATCCCAAATATGATAAAGATCATTACCAGTGTAATGAGCCGCCTTGTATCATGTTTCATAACTATTGCTCCGGTTAAAGTCTTAATGAATTTTCACAGGGGTGTCCATTTAATATTTAGACATATTCTGCTGCTTTTTTCGTTACAATTCAGCAAAATTTAACACCGGATGAGCAAACTGTTCAGGTTTCACTGGTCTGCATATTAGATAATACAATTTTAAGAGGGATTTATTCCCTGTAATGAGCCTTAAAAACGGCCTTGTCCGCAGCCATGTTTTATATGTTCTGCGAACTAACAATATCTTGACTTTTGCATATAAATTCCTTACACTTAAAGTCTTATATTGTTCTCAAAATAATACTTTTTTTCCTGAATATAAATAACGTTTAAAGATATAGATTCTATTAAATTACAGGTGGTCAGTTATGGAAAATTATCAGAATTTTATTAATGGAAAATGGCAGGACTGCAAATCCGGAAAAACTTTCGAGAACCGCAATCCGGCGGACTGGGATGAGGTAGTTGGTATATTTCCGAAATCAGATAAGGAAGATGTCGAAATGGCGGTTAAGTCTGCTCGTGAAGGATTCAATGACTGGCGGTTAACCCCGGCACCTAAAAGAGGTGATATCCTGAAAAAGGTCGGAGATATAATGGTAGACCGGAAAGAAGAGATTGCCCGTCTGATGACTAGAGAAATGGGTAAGATCATACATGAAACAAGAGGTGACGTACAGGAGGGCATCGACACTGCATATTATGCTGCAAGTGAAGGTAGACGGCTACTCGGGCATAACGCACCGTCCGAGCTTGAAAATAAGATGAACCTGAGCTTTCGTATGCCTATCGGTGTTGCAGGAATAATCACGCCCTGGAATTTCCCAATGGCGATCCCGACATGGAAGATCTTCCCCGCTCTGGTATGTGGAAATACTATAGTATTTAAACCTGCAAGCGATACCCCAGCCACTGCTACAGAACTGGTGAAAATACTGTTAGAGGCAGGTTTACCGCCGAATGTGATTAATATTGTTCATGGAGGAGGAGGCAAAGTCGGTACTGCTATCGTAAATAACACAGATGTCGATGTGATTTCGTTCACCGGTTCTTCAGAAGTCGGCCAGACTATCGCTGAGGCCGGAGGCAGGCAGCTGAAGAGAGTCTCCCTCGAGCTTGGCGGGAAAAATGCTCAAATAGTAATGGATGATGCTAATCTCGAGCTTGCAATAGAAGGTGTTCTCTGGGGAGCATTCGGAACTACGGGACAGCGGTGTACTGCCACGAGCAGACTGATCCTGCATGAAGATATACATGACAAATTTATGGAAATGCTCGTTGCTCATACAAAGAACCTGAAGATTGGCAACGGCCTCAATGAAGATGTGAATGTAGGCCCGTGTGTTAATGAAGGCCAGAGAGAGATCGTCGAGAAGTATGTAAAGATCGGCAAAAAGGAAGGTGGTACACTGGTATGCGGCGGTGAACAGATGAATGATGGTGAATGCTCAAAGGGATTTTTCTATAAGCCTACAATATTCACGGGTATAACTCCGGATATGACTATAGCACAGGAAGAGATATTTGGACCTGTTCTCTCTGTTTTGAAGATTAAATCGCTTGAAGAGGCGATTGAAGTTCTAAACGGGACTATATATGGTCTGTCTTCATCTATCTATACACAGGATGTTAATTCAGCTTTTAAGGCGATCCGTGATATTGAGGCAGGAATTACCTACATAAACGGGCCGACTATAGGAGCTGAAGCACACATGCCTTTCGGAGGAGTAAAAGCAACAGGAAACGGACATCGTGAAGGTGGTTGGGAAGTCTACGAGTTCTTCTCAGAGACCAAGGCTGTATATGTTGATTTCTCGGGAAAACTGCAGAGAGCCCAGATAGATAATTATTAATAGTGATTATCTGAAGTAATTTAGTTATACTTATGTCATCAAATCTCAATACCAAAATCGATCTCAGGATCGATACAAAACTTGTCGAAAAAATTCTGACAGGTTTTATTACGGACTGCTTTGAGAAAACCGGCTTAGAGAAAGCTGTCATAGGTCTATCAGGGGGACTCGATTCTTCTGTAACTGCCGCACTGACCGTAAAAGCACTGGGCTGTGAAAGAATAGCAGGTATAGTATTACCTTATAAGACCAGCGCACAAAGCAGCCGAAAAGATGCAGAATTTATGGCATCTCATTTTGGAATTAAAGCAGAACTCATAGATATTACACCTATGACAGACGAATATTTTAAGACCGATAACTCTGCAGATGAGAACCGGCGGGGAAATATGATGGCGCGTCAGAGAATGGCTGTTCTGTATGATATTTCGGCAAGAGAAAATGGACTTGTCATAGGTACAAGTAATAAATCCGAACTGCTGCTCGGGTATGGAACGATATTTGGAGACCTCGCCTGTGCTATTAATCCTGTTGGTGATCTTTATAAGACACAGTTGCGGCAGCTTGCAAATGACATTGATATTCCAAAAAGGATCCTGAAGAAGAAGCCCACTGCCGATCTGGTGATTGGGCAGACGGATGAAGATGACCTGGGTTTTACTTATGATGAGATTGATCCATTATTGTTTTTGATGGTAGATGAACAGTTTTCTTTCGATGAACTGATAGAAAAAGGCTACGATGCCGATTTTGTCAGGGACATTGAAAAAAGGATCAGAATGAATCACTATAAAAGGATTCCGCCGCTGATAGCGAAAGTCTCAAAAAGGACGATCGGACATGAATTCCGTTATCCCTGGGACTGGTCAGCTGTATAA
This sequence comes from bacterium, assembly GCA_028278455.1. GTDB lineage: Bacteria > SM23-31 > SM23-31 > SM23-31 > SM23-31 > JANQEH01. Next base: position 12,702 of record JANQEH010000157.1, on the reverse strand, counting down.
GAAGTCGAGATGCCGGTAGAATATTCTGAAAATAGTTTAGATACTTATGATCCAAAAGGTTCTTTATACGTAGTCTCTACTCCAATCGGGAATCTCGGAGATATTACTTTCAGGGCTGTTGAAATCCTGAAGTCTGTCGATCAAATTGCCTGTGAGGATACAAGAAAAGCTTCAATTCTGGCTAAGCGTTTTGATATTGATACACCTCGGACAAGCTATCACGAGCATAATGCACGGAAAAGATGTCCCGGCCTGATCAAAGATCTTAATAATGGGAAGAATATTGCGCTGATCTCAGATGCCGGTACACCGGGAATTTCCGATCCTGGATTTCTGATCATAAGAGAGTGCATCAATTGCGGTATTCCAGTTATCCAGATTCCGGGGGCTACAGCATTCCTGACAGCTCTGGCCGTATCAGGTCTACCGACCGACAGGTTCATTTTTGAAGGATTTCTTCCGCCTAAAAAGGGAAGAAAGAAAAGGCTTGAGGCGATCTCGGATATTTCTTGTACGATTATTTTCTATGAGTCTCCGCACAGGATAAAGAAAACCGTAAATGAACTGTATGAGCATTTCGGGGACCGGAGGATCGTAATAGCGCGGGAATTGACGAAGAAATTTGAAGATATTACGAGGACTACCCTCAGCGAAGCTGTTAGAGTTCTTGAAAAGACTACCCCAAAAGGTGAATTTGTATTGATACTGGAAGGATATAAATAGTCTGTCTTTCCTGGTAAGAAGCAAATTTTAATCAGAGAAGGAAGCAAAGTATGAATTTTCTGCCAGATGGAATAAGAAACTGGTATATAGGTTTAATCACGCCTGCGATTGATTTTTTTATAAAGCTTGAGATCCACCCGAATCATTTTACTACGCTCGGTTTGCTTATCCAGATTGTTGCCACATATTTTATGGCAACTGGAAGTTTTTTTATTGGTGGATGGCTGATACTTGCCGCCGGGACATGTGATATTATTGACGGTAAAGTGGCAAGAGCCAGAAATATCGGGACAAAATTCGGTGCGTTATATGATTCTACGCTGGACAGGTATGCTGAGTTTATCATGTTTTTTGGCCTCGGTTACTATTTTATTTACAATGAATTTTATTTTTCAACTGTCATTGCTTTTGCTGCACTTGGCGGATCGCTTATGACGAGTTATATACGGGCTCGCAGCGAGGGACTCGGATTCGATTGCAAGGTAGGTATTATGCAGAGACCTGAACGGGTAGTATATATCGGATTTGCTGCTATCTTCTCGAGCATGGCTTTCTGGAAACCCTGGCCTCTTGTGGGAGTATTGTGGATTATCGCGGGTTGTGCAAATTATACTGCATTCCAGAGACTGATCCATGTGTACAGATCTTCAGACAGCGGTAGAGAATTATTATCGGATAACACAAAGAAAGAACAGGAATAAGTAATATGGAAATTACAGTACTTAAATCAAAGATACACAGGGCTAAGATCACAGACTCACTATTAGATTACGAGGGGAGTTTTGCCATAGACAGAGATTTGATGGATCTTGTCGGTATGGTTCCCTATGAGAAGATCCTTATATCGAATATGGCGAATGGGGCAAGGCTTGAAACTTATATTATAGAAGCTCCCAGGCAGTCACGTTCGTTCATTCTCAATGGGGCAGCTGCCCTTCTGGGTAACAAAGGGGATCTCGTAACAGTATTTGCATTTGCTTCAATGTCTCCGGAAGAGGTGAAAACATTCAAGCCAAAAATTGTAACACTTGATGATAATAATAATATTGCGAAATTACGCGGAGGTGACGATGCCTGATAAGGATATTCAGATCGCAGACAGTAAAGGAAAATTAGGAGTCCTAATCCCTGGACTCGGTGCCGTAAGCACTACATTTATAGCAGGTGTGTTCGCTGTTTTAAAAGGCGCTGCACAGCCAATCGGTTCGTTAACTCAAATGGGAACGATTCGGCTAGGAAAAAGAACTGATAAGAGAAGTCCGCTTATAAAAGATTTTGTTCCCCTGGCGGATATAAACGATATTGTATTCGGTGGATGGGATATTTTCGAAGAAAATTGCTATGAATCTGCCGTGACTTCAGGTGTGCTGAAAAAAGAGCTCCTTGATCAGGTAAAAGATGAACTGACTGCAATAAAACCGATGAAGGCAGTATTTGACAAAAACTACGTAAAGAAACTTGACGGACCCAATGTAAAGACTGGCGATACGAAATATGATCTGGCGATGCAGCTGATAGAGGAGATCAAAGATTTCAAACAGAATAACGGGCTGGACAGGCTCGTGATGGTATGGTGCGGTAGTACAGAGATCTTCCTGCAGCAGACAGAAACCCATACAACTATTGAAAAATTTGAAGAGGGTCTAAAGAATAACTCACCAGATATAGCTCCGAGTATGATATATGCTTATGCTGCTCTGAAGCTCGGCATCCCGTATGCTAACGGAGCACCGAACCTTACTATCGATGTTCCAGCTCTGGTTGATCTGGCAAAACAGAATAATGTACCGGTAGTAGGAAAGGATTTCAAAACAGGTCAGACTCTTATGAAGACCATTCTTGCACCTGGTTTGAAAGCAAGGCTTTTAGGTCTGTCAGGCTGGTTCTCAACGAATATTCTCGGTAACAGGGACGGTGAGGTCCTTGATGATCCTGAATCATTTAAAACAAAGGAAGAAAGCAAGCTGTCAGTACTTGAATATATACTTCAACCTGAAATGTATCCCGAATTATACGGCAACATATATCACAAAGTGAGAATTAATTACTATCCGCCAAGAGGTGACAACAAGGAAGGTTGGGACAATCTTGACATCTTCGGATGGCTCGGTTATCCCATGCAGATCAAGATCGACTTCCTCTGCCGTGACAGTATCCTCGCAGCACCTATAGTGCTTGATCTCGTGCTGTTTCTTGATCTGGCTGCCAGATCAGGCATGAAAGGTATCCAGGAATGGCTTTCGTTTTATTTTAAGAGTCCTATGTGTGCTCCGGAACTATACCCGGAACATGATCTCTTTATCCAGCTAAAGAAGCTGAAAAACACTCTTAGGCATATTATGGGTGAAGAGCCGATAACTCATCTTGGTCTTGAGTATTACGATTAGGTGCTTATTAAATCGTCTAACCGAAAATCATCGGGAGAGATTTAAAAATAAAATATGCTGAAGCCCGGAAGAAAAGGACAAGCTTCAACCCTTGTGGAGTTTCTTAAGACTTCATTACCTACTGTAATTGATCTGTCCAGCCAGACATTAATGTGGGCTTATGAAGCAATCCTTATTGGCAGGCTGAGTGCAGAAGCTCTTGCCGGCCATGGCCTTGCTGTACAGTTGATAGTAAATACATTCATGTTCCTGCTGACATTCGTTGTCGGGGCTTCACTCATAATGAACAGGCATCTGGGCAGGAAGGATACATGGGAAGCGAATCATATTTTCGGCCAATCAGTATTCCTCGGATTCATACTTGCAATAATTATAGGTATAGTATGGTATTTTGGGGCTCCATGGCTTTTCAAGATCATTAAGGAATCTGAAGAACCTATCAGCCGGATCTATGGAATACAGTATCTCCAGACTTTGTCTTATTTTACTCCGCTTATTGTTGTGAACTTTGTCTGCATGGGAATATTGAGAGGAGTAGGAGATACACGGATTACAATGGTTATAAATCTTCTGCTTAATGGCCTGAATGTTGTTTTAGCGCCGTTATTGATATTCGGCAGGTTAGGTTTTCCAAGAATGGAGGTTATGGGTGCTGCAGTAGCTGTCGGCATCTCACACAGTATCGGTCTGCTTATGACCGTTTATGTGCTCAGAAGCAGAAAAGCTTCGATATTCCTTTCGATTAAGGAAATCACTACTCCGAAATGGGAAAGTGTAAAACTCCTGTTTAAAACAGGACTTCCAACCACTGTTGAGCAGTTAAGCTGGAATTTCGGTCAGCTTATCGTATCGGGTTATGCAGCAAGGCTTGGCGTCGTTGCGCTCGCTACACATATTATTATTCTCAGGATCCAGGCCGTTATGTCGATGTTGTATATTGGCTTTGGACTGGGATCGATGACTCTGGTAGGAAAGAATGTTGGTGCTGATGACAACCATAAAGCTGAAAAAACCGGAAAGATCGCTCTTGTGACGATTTTTCTTATTGTGATTTTAATGGCAATCCTTACATATATGAATTCAAATTTGATCTTGAGGATGTTTACAAACGATGTGGATGTCCTTAAAATGGGCGAGATGATAATGGTTATCTTCCTACTGGTACAGATCCCTAAGGCACTAAATACGGTTTTGACAGGAAATCTTAGGGGAGTAGGAGACTTGCAGTGGCTTATGTGGCTTATGATCCTTGCCGTAGGATCTATCCAGATAGGAGCAACATGGGTAACGGTTTTCATATTTCACTATGCTCTTGCAGGAATTTGGATCGTGCACGGTGCAGATGAACTTACCCGTGTAACGCTGAATTACCTCCGTTTCAGAAGGGGGAAATGGAAAAATCAGAATAATAACATCTGATCCGTTCCCTGTACTATCCGGATTTGAATATTTCTAATGTAAAAATCGCAAAAAAAGACTATATTTCTGATTGTAGTTTCTGTTTTAAAACAAGAAAGAGAAATGAAGAATTTTAATGATACAGAAGACCTTTTGAGATTCATCGGTGAATTTGCAGATGAATACGGTACAGAAGTATATGTGGTTGGGGGATATGTTCGGGATAAGGAATTGGATATCGATGTGAAAGACATTGATTTCACTGTTATAAATAATGGAGTGGATTTCGCTGAGAAACTTGCCGAAATGCTTGGTGTAAGAAAGGTAGTTAAGTTTCCCAAGTTCGGTACATGCCTTATTCCGTTTGCCGATTTCAAATTGGAATTTGTCCAGGCAAGATCAGAGAAATATGAGCCGGATTCGAGAAAACCTATAGTAACGGAAGGTGATCTGCAGGCAGATCTCGAGAGAAGGGATTTTACTATCAATACTCTTGCCCAGAGATTGACTTCAGAAGGTATAGGCGAGATCATCGATCGTTTTAACGGTAGAGACGATCTTCTTATTCACGGCATTGTAAAAACCCCGCTTGATCCGGAACAGACTTTTGAAGATGATCCGCTTAGGATGATTAGAGCTGTAAGGTTTGTTACAAGGTTCTGGTTTTCGTTGGATTACGGGGCTTTCGAGGCTATAAAGAGGAAAAAAGACAGAATCAAAATTGTATCGCAGGAGCGAATAACAGACGAGTTTATAAAGATTCTGATGACAGACAAACCTTCTACCGGGCTGGACCTTCTGAATGAAACCGGTTTATTGGATATCCTTTTTCCAGAACTATCCAACCTGGTAGGAGTCGACCAGAGAGGAGCATACCACCATAAAGATGTCTGGAGACACACGATAAAGGTCGTTGACAATGTGGCAGAAGTCTCGGATAAGCTCGAATTGAGGCTTGCTGCGCTATATCATGATGTTGCCAAACCGGATACGAAAAGGTTTGTCGATAATGTCGGCTGGACTTTTCATGGGCACGAGGTTCTTGGGGCGAAGATGATAGGCCCCATTATTATGAAACTTAAACTTCCGAAGGATTGCATTCCTTATCTCGAAAAGTTGATTCGAATGCACCTGAGGCTTATCAGCTTATCTGATGAAGGAGTTACAGACAGTGCAATCAGGCGTCTTATGGTTGATGCAGGAAATGATATAGACGATCTTTTGGCCTTGTGCAGGGCAGATATTACATCCGGTAATCCGAAAAGGGTAAAAAAACACCTGAAGAACTTTGATTACGTTGTGAAGAGAATGGGTGAGGTGACTGAGCTTGACGCATTCAGAGAATTCAAATCCCCGGTTGATGGAAACGAGATTATGAAGACATTTGATCTGAGCCCTTCTCCGGTTATTGGAGAAATAAAAAAATATATAGAGGAAGCTATTCTCGACGGTATAATTCCTAATGAACATGATGCGGCTTTCGAGTATATGCAGAAAAATATCGACAGTTTTCTGCAAATGGGCAGTGACAAGTAAGTTCATAGTGGTTTATCATGGAGAATTTATGAGATATATCATCAAGAATATTAATGTCTGGTCAATGATGAAAACAAGTTTTCTTTTCTTCTTTGTTTTCGGATTATTGTTTGACATTCTATACATAGTGTACTTCGGACTGAGCTCCTCGGAATTTTTCGGTTTCTTTAATAGATCCCCGAATGTGTTCATGTCGCTGTATTTTCTATTCTCGCTCGCAGTGTCTTTCGGTGTATTTATGAGTATCGTTGCCGGTATAGCTTCTGCAATATTCAACCTGACAAGCGATTTCTTCGGGGGGATCCGTGTATGTCTGAAAGCTGAGAATATCTTCGATGTTAATTATCTCAGGGAATTACCTTTAACAGAAGAAGATGAACCATTGCCAGAATCTAATATTGCCGGAGATGAGAACTGTGAAAAATGAAGTTCGTGTAAGATTTGCACCCAGCCCGACGGGGCATCTGCATATAGGTGGTGCCCGCACTGCTATATTTAACTGGATTTTTGCCCGGCACAATGACGGGAAATTTCTCCTAAGAGTTGAAGATACAGACAAAAAAAGGTCAACAAAGGAATACTTCGATGCGATCCTGTCGTCTTTGAAGTGGCTGGGTATAGAGTGGGATGAAGATCTGACAATACAATCGGAAAATATTCACCTGCACAGAGAAGTAGTTAAAAGACTATTAGAATCGGGATCTGCATATAAATGTTTTTGTACACCGGAATCTCTTGACTGGAAAAGGAAGGAAGCACAGAAGGCAAAACTTCCAGAGATATATGACCGGGAATGCCTGGGATTTTCTGACGATGAGATAAAGAATCTGGAATCAAAGAATATTCCGTTTGTAATCCGGTTCAAAGTACCGGTAGGTGAGACAGTGCTCAATGATCTTATACATGGAAAGACTGTTGTTCAGAATAGTGAGATCGATGATTTTGTTATATTGAGGGCAGATGATACACCAACATACCAGCTCGCTGTCGTTGTCGATGACCATAATATGGGTATTACTCATATTATAAGGGGAAACGACCATCTTTCGAACACACCAAAACAGATTATGCTGTATAATGCTCTCGGTTGGGCTATCCCGGATTTTGCACATATGCCGATGATACTCGGAACGGACAAAGCAAGGCTCAGCAAGAGGCACGGCGCAGTATCATTGGAGCATTACCAGGAGCAGGGATACCTCAGCGATGCAATATTCAACTATCTGACACTTCTCGGATGGTCTCCCGGAGAAGACCGGGAAATAATCTCCCGCGATGAGACGGTCGAGAGATTCGAGATCTGTAATACGTCGAAGAAATCTGCCGTATTCGATGAAATCAAGCTGCAGTGGATAAACAACCAGTATATAGCAGGAATGAAACTTACAGAACTTGCTGGAATGGTGAGGAGAAAACTTGTTCAGGATATAGAGTTGGGAAGGCTTGTAGAGGAAAAAGGGGATGAGTATCTATTCAGGGTGTTGGAGCTACAGAAATCACGACTAAAACTCCTAACGGATTTTATACCGTTTGCAGGATATTTCTACCGGGATCCTGTAACGTATGATCCTCCTGCAATTAAAAAACACTGGCTGAAAAACACGCCTGAAGTTCTTCAAAGGCTCGGCAGGGTACGGCTTGCCATGAAAGATTGCGGTGATTATTCTGAAGAGAGAATTGAGAAAGATATGAGGGGACTTGCGGAAGAGATGGACATATCTGCAGCAAAACTGATCCATCCGACACGCCTTGCTCTGACTGGGTATGGGGTTAGTCCCGGACTGTTTGAAATGATGCATATTCTCGGGCAGGACACTGTCATCCGCCGCCTCGAGAACGCCGTTGCCTACCTGCAGACGTTGTGATCATTCTTGTGCCCAACTACTGACATAGACTCTGGATTCCCGCCTCCGCGGGGACGACGAGAATAGTGAAACGGGAGTGACGATATTTTTGAGAGTATTATTGATTTCTTGCGATGGAGAGACTTGTATTCTTACTTAAATTTAGACGATTACATTTATTTTATATTATTATAAAAATATCTTTCCTATCCCGCCTTTTGGGGAGGAATCCAATATCTTTAGTGTATGATTAACTCTTATCGTTGAGGCTGTAATCTTTTCAGGTCAACCTTCAACACGCTTCTTGGAGCCGATCTCACCGAGTTTACCGATCGAATATTTGAAGGTGATAGGTCCGATAAGCTGGTTAAAATTTATCACTGCAATCATCAACACACCTAGAGTCATCCCCCATTCAGGGAAACGCCTGATTACTTCCTGCGCAAGGCCGATGCTTACACCCGCCTGAGTTATGAATCCGAGTCCGTATAGTCTACCGTGGGCTTTCGGTGCACCGCTGAGTTTTCCGGCTGTTATCCCGGATAACCATGCCATCGATCCGCGTACGAGAACAATGACAGCGCCAATCACGATCATGTCTTTCAGGATATTCATATCTATGACCATTCCCGCCATGGCGAAGAATAAGACATATATCGGAAGGGCGCTCCTTTCGATCGAATTCAGGAACCTGGGGCCTTCCTTTGTAAAATTCTGAATGTAGAAACCCGCAGTGATTGCTATAAGCAAAGGTTCAAGGTGAAAACTTATGTCAAGATATTGAGTTATAATTTGCGAGATGAAAACTGAAACGTTGTATATAAGAAAGGCAAGAATTATAAGAAGCACTGGCAGGTTCAGCTTTACTTTCTTGATATAATATGAAACTCCGGCACCAATCATGATTCCGGAGAGTGCCGAACAGATTACCTGAACTCCCACGCCTGCAAAAAACATCAGATCGAAACTCTGAAGAGGTGAAAGTGCCGCCTCTCCAAGTGATACCACAATTGCGAAGATCAGAATAACAATGAAATCCATTGCTACGGTCACTCCGAGAACAACTTCGGAATACGGGCCATGCGCCTTGCATTCCTGCATGATCGCAATTATTGAAGAAGGAGATCTCGCAATAGAAATTGTCCCGATCAACTCAGCTACTACAACAGTCTCGATCCCGGAAAGATCCTGGACAAACGGAATGAACTGTTTGAAGATGATCACAAAGGTCATCATACCGCTGAATATGAACGTAATCAGCAGGAAGATCAGCCATAATATTCTGCTTTTCCGGGCAGCGATCTCCTTAATCTGAAGCTCACCACCGGCATTCAGGGCAATGAAGGTCAAAGCGAGTTGATTAATCACTGTCATATTACTGATTATTTCAGGACTGAAAAAGTCGAGAACGAAAGGCCCGAATATAATTCCGGCAATCATGTATCCGGAGATCTTCGGGAGATTTAACCTGCTGAAGAACAAACCAAAAATATAGGCGGCAACAAGCAGAAATCCAAAACCGAAAGTAAGCTCCGCATCCGGGAATACTGCAACATCATCCGGGGCGGTTAGGATAAACTGCATCAGCGCAACGATAATTATCAGCAGGACCAGCTCCTTCACTCTTCGGCCTCCTCTTTCAGTACTGCTTTTGTGAGCTCTGGTCCTGCAATCTCGCTTAATATGATGGCAATTATTGCAGTGGAGAGGATGTCTGAACTTAAAAAACTGTAATTATATATCTGAAGGTTTATGATCATTGCAAGTGCCATTCCTCCCTGACTGATAAGGCCGAGACCGCTGTGCGGTGTATACTCAGCTCCTTTGAGAAATGTCATGGCGTTAACAAGATTACCAAAATACTTTCCGATAACTCGTGATATGAAGAATATTACGGCAGGTAGGAAAACTATCATACTTCCCGGCACCCACAACGCTCCTGCCAAGACGAGCAGGATAAGGTATATCGGTTTCTCACCGAGCGCCATAATATCATCGAGCAGGTGATGATCCCTGCAGAAGTTTGCTATCGTGATTCCAGCGATTAAGTTCACAAATAATGGTGACAGCTGGAAATAGGTTGATACTCCGCCTGAAAAAAGAACAATCCCAATAGTGAAAAGTAGACGCTCCACATGATTGAGCCTTAGCTTTAGAAGGAAGATCATAATCCAGCCAAATGTGATCCCCAAACCGATCGATGCAGAGAGCCATTGAAGAAACACATATGGTATTCCCGGAATAGGAGGCCGGACTTTAAGTGCGCATATCAGTACACCAAATATTATCAGGCCGGGAAAGTCGCCAATGCTTGCAATAAACCTCATTAAATATATAGAACCGCTTTTACGAAACCTGCTCTCAGTGATTATCAGCGCAATCGAGGTCTGAGAAGAGCATGAACCTATGGAGCCCAGTATTATCGAGATAAGTATGCTATCTCTCCCTGTAATCTCCAGAAACGGTAGTGTGAAAAAGGATATGATGAAAATAAATGTAAAAGTGAACATCGATTGTGATATAGAGCTAGATAGATAACCACGGGGAAATTTCAGCAGCTTTCTAAAATTGAAGTGGATACCGTAGAGTAATCCAAGCCAACCGAGTCCGAGTCCTATGAACGGGTACATACCCCTGACAACCTCAGAGGTTACCATATCAATAACTGCAGGTCCAAGGACCAATCCGATCAAAAGGTATTCTGTACCTGTTAGAAAGAAGATATTCAAACTGCCGGGAAATTTTCTACCGGAAAAGCTTATCCTTTCCCCGGCTAAGGCGAGAAATACGATCAGAACTATTCCTAAAATGATCTGCATAATGTAAGTATAAGTAAAAAGAATTAAAAAACCGGTACCTTACCAACGAGATTTTCTGGGCTTAAGTAAAGGTGGATAAACTTTGACGTATTCGGGTGGTCTATATGCCATGAAATTCTTTCTGAAAATCACAGAATCAACAGGTACAGCGTGTTCTTTCAGCAGCGGGAGTCCTAATAAATACGTCAGATTTGAATTCAATCCACTTGGATTTACCGTGATAAGCTTTTGAGAATCCTGAATTGACGGCCCCTTAATCAGCATAAAACCTTTCTCTTCAGTACTGTTATCAATATTAGCGGCGATCAAAACAAAATTTTTATAGTAACTGAAAATATCCAGAGCAAGCTTTCCTATAATATCATCCAGGATATCATATCCATGTCTTGTTAATATTTTATCTTCTTCTGAATTGAATTTGGATGTCTCGATGTTAATAATTAAAAGATCTGGCTTTTTTATTTCCATTAATTTTTGAGAGATACTACTTAGCAGTTCAGGATAATGTCTGACTCTTCTACCGGATGGATTATCTTGTCCTGTTCTGCTGTAATTGGTTAAACCGGTCAGAGAATCTATTAGAGATACAGGATAGATAGAAATGCTGGTTTCGCCGGAATCATAATCGCTTTCTATAAAAGAGTTGATGTATCTATCAGAAACAAAAAATCCGGTGTCCAAGTGTTTTTGAGAATAAGAAGAATTTATCATTCCGGTAGAATATCCAAACCTTACGGCTGTATCCCAAAAAGGCTCGTTTTTCTGAGAAGGAGTTCTGAGATCACTTTCTACTTCATTGTCCGGGAACAGCACAAGTGTCTTTAAAAAACTGATCACCGGATGAGGTTTAACCGCTCCAGATATAGGAAAGTTCTGATGGTTTATCCGGTCAAAGGTTTTGTTATTGAATAAATAGTTGTTCCGGATTTGAGAATCTGAAGAATCAACCATTATTCCAATGACTGATTCACCAGCGATTTTGGCGAATTCAGGCAGCATTCCACCTGAAAGCCTGTCCATGAAATCTTTAATAGAAATTTTATTTACGGTTATTACTGCAAGGGTTTCTTTTTGACTGTACTTTAATGAATTTAACCTTTCCATATTCCGGATGGTAACATCATTAGGAGAGACTGCAATCATTACTCTTAAAAAAACCAGGTATAGAATAACCGGTACAATATAAGGTTTCCAGAAAAATATCTTCTTGCCCATATTGATCTTTAGAATAGCTCTGACTGGATGAGCAGGCTGCTGTATATCAGGGTGAAATTCATACATTAGAGCCGCTATTATGATTGAGAACAGGAGCATCATAATATTTCCTGCAGAAATAAAACCGACAGACCATGAAGAGATACCGAATTTATACCACCAGAATTGGAGATATAATAATACCGGTATAACACAGAACAGGTACGATGCATCCGTATCAGACAGGACGGAGTATTTTTTTATGAATCCGAATGATCTTGATGTATAGAATTTGTAATGGGGTAATAATAGGATAAAAAATGCTCCAAAGGATAGAAAAATAATTGAAGTAGATAAAAGTATCCATCCGGAAATGGAAGATGGACTGTTATGATCAACAATCAAGATCCCGGTTGTGAAATAAGATGCCAGCGAAGTAGCAGATAATATGTAATACCGGGACTTTTTGCTCATATATTTATAATTATTATAATACAAAAGGTTTTCAATCAGGCTGTTGAAAATTAACTTATATTATTCACATTTGCAATATAATAATTGAATGAATGAACCTAGATAAAAAAAAGCCCCGGCAGGACAACCGGGGCTCAGAACAACATAAAAAGGAGGTTTTATGTTAATCGGTGATACAAATACTAACTACTTTTTATTATGTAAACAATGCTAAAACATTCTGCGGTGTTACATTCGCCTGCGCCAGCTGTGCAGTTGCTGTCTGCTGAAGTATCTGCAGTCTTGTGCTGTTCAGCTGCTCGTTTGCGATATCCGCATCCATAATTC